>JACNKR010000047.1 GCA_014381925.1 Fidelibacterota bacterium
TATATTTAATGGCATTATCAATAAGGTTTTCAACAGCCTGTTGCATTAATGATGAATTCATTTTAATCTCAATGTCATTCTTCAAACTAATTAATAAGGGATTTTTATTAGTCTTATCTTGGCTACGATATTCTTTAACAACGTTTTCCAACAAAGTTTTTATAGAGCTCAACTGGAATTCAATATTACCAGTATCTTTCTGTTGTTCAATTTTAGATAACTTTAATAAGTCATCAATAATGGAATTCATTCGGTCACTATATTCACTTAAAATATTATAAAATCGTATTCTTTCATTAGAATTGGTAACATCCCTTAGCGTCTCAATAAAACCCTGAATAGCAGTAATAGGTGTTTTTAATTCATGAGAAACATTGGATACAAATTCTTTCCGCAATTCAATTAATTTCTGCATCTGGGTAATTTCATTAAACACAAAAACTGCTCCGGTTATTACGCCATTATTATCAATAAGAAGTGAACTAGTCATACTTAAAATTTTATCTTCGATTTTTAAAATGTTTGTCTCCCATACATCAGCAGACTTACCTATTAGAGCAGATTGAATAAACTGTATTAGTTGAGAATGACGAAATATTTCAGTATAATTTCTACTAATTAGAGAGGAGGTATCAATATTGAATAAGACGGACATTGCTTTATTTATACTAAATATTTCTCCAGAGGTATCAACTGCCAGCACACCTTCTACCATACTTGAAAGAATAACTTCCCTTTCATTCCGCTCCTGGGTAATTGTTTGGATTCTATTTTCAAGTTCCTGTGCCATTTCATTCATCGAACGAATCAAACTGTTTAATTCTGTTGTTTTTGTGGTTTCCATAATGGATGTAAAATTACCATGAGCATATTCTTTAGCATTCTTTTTCATTGCCTCAATAGGATTAGAAATTCGTTTTGCCATCAAACCAGTAATTAATAATGACAAAATGATAATTACGAGTCCGGCAATATAAATCTTAGTACGAATAGATGAGATATTTTCTTGTAGTGTTGTTATGGGAATTGATGTCCGTAGAATATAGTTTGTATTAAAATTTATTGGAATAGCGAGATAAAGCATTTCCTTATTAAGAGTGTAACTAAATCGTTCAGATGTGCCAATACCTTTCTGTAATGCGGCAAATACCTCAGGTCTATCAATATGATTATCCATTTCATTTGGGCTTTCATGAGAATCCCCTACTACCTTTCCAGAATCATGGATAATTGTAATCCTCATTCCAGTATTCTTGCTTAGCTTTTGACAGTATTTTGTTAGAAATGGGGAATTTGTGAGAAGCGAATCAGATAAACTTTGACTAACCAGATAAGCGCGTGACTTTAAGTCAGAAGCCTTTTCTTTGAAATAAAAGTCTCGAATGAAATTGCTTGAAAATAAGCTCAAGGCAATAACCAATGAACAAATAATTATTATAGATGAAACAAACAACTGTGAGAATATTTTTCTTTCTTTCAAATTGTTACTATTCCTCAATTAAAATTCTATAACCCAGACCTCTAACAGTTTGAATCATATCCCCACTACTACCAAGCTTTTTCCTCAATCCTACAATTTGAAAATCTACAGTTCTATCTATTACAGGATAATTTTCACCACGAACAGCATCGATAATTTGTGATCGAGTGAAAACCAAATTGGGGTGCTTGGCAAATAAATGCAGTATTTGAAATTCTGTGTAAGTCAATTCCACATTTATATTATTTACACGAACACTTCTTTTTAATGGTTCAATTATTAAATTCCTGAACACTAAACGATCCTTGTCATTAATAGTTGTACTTTTGTTTCTTCTTAAAAGGGATTTTATTCGGGCGAGTAATACTTTTACGCTAAACGGCTTGGATACATAATCATCTGCGCCAATTTCCAATCCTTTTATAATATCGTCATCTTCTCCTTTAGCGGTTAACATTAGAATAGGAATCATATTTGTAGAATTATCACTCTTAAGAATCCTGCAAACATCGAGTCCATCAATCCCAGGTAGCATTAAATCTAAAATAATTAAATCCGGAATTAATTCCCGTGTTTTATTAAGTGCATCTTCACCACAACCAACACAAATAGTTTTATAGCCGACTTTTTCAGTATTATATCGGACGAGCTCCAAAATACCATCTTCGTCATCAACAATTAAAATTGTATAATTTTCTAGGTTAACCATACTGATAATTTAAAACTGAAATGTTAGGGTTATGTTAGGAAATAGGGTTTTAAATTCATAAAGATATTTAGATATATAACAGAGTTTAATTAGCATAATATCAATCCCTTTAATGGTGGTTTTTCTAACACCAAAAAATCAGGATACCCTGTATTTGGTTATCTGGGAAAAAAATAAATACTTCAATTTATAATTGGACAAATTTAAAATTATCCATTCTCACTTTATGGGAAATGATGTAAAATCAACTGATTATGTATCTCATCATCTGAAGAAATACAAATATTTATGAGTTTAATATTAATCATCTAATTCTTTATGGTACTCTTCTGCGATGGGTCGCCAAGCATTTCTTGCATTCAAAGCTCTAACAACTGCAATTATTGAAAGCAATATAGCCATAACTAATATAATTATTTTTCCTAAAACATCATCTCTAAAAAAAATTATAATTCCTAACCAAGCAACCCATGATATTTTATAAATAAAATTTACCATTAATCTTTTTTATGGTGCATATAAACATTATCACCCCATTCGATAATATCAATTTTAACTTCGGTAACACCTTCAATTAAAAAGTCTAATTTTTTTGCAGCACCATAAGAACAATCTAATATTCTATCTCCAACATAAGGTCCCCTATCATTTATTCGAATAATTAACGATTTATCATTGGAAAGATTTGTTACTCTACAAATTGTATTTAAAGGAAAAATTTTATGTGCTGCTGTGAGTCCATACATATCATATACTTCCCCATTAGCCGTCAATTTTCCATGAAATTGTTTTCCATAATATGAAGATAACCCTTTATATGTTTTTTTATCTGGATTAAACTTAGGCTGTTTCTTTTTATTTGATAATTTTTTAACCTTTTTATTAACTTCATTATTTTGGGAAGAAACCGTTGCTGTTTTTTGAATAGTCGTTTTTTTCTTAGAAATTGAAGAATGATAGCGTGGAGCAGGTGTACATCCAATCAAAAAAATAATGAGTACAATTAAACTATATTTATGAATAGCACTCAACGGCACCTTTTAAATCCATAATTTGACTTATATTATTTTTATTTAACCAATTTTTTAATTGAATAAGTATTTCTTCATTCCGGTGAGGTTGACTAAAATTAATAGTTCCTAATTGAATCATGGTTGCACCAGCTAAAATAAATTCAATTACATCTTTATAATTTGAAATTCCACCAATTCCAATAATTGGTATAGAAACTACTTTAGAAATTTTTAATATATTTGCAATAGCAATAGGCTTTATTGCTGGGCCTGATAAACCACCAAATGTAGTATTTAAAACAGGTTTACGGGTATTTATGTCAATGCCTGCACCAACAAGTGTGTTTATTGCGCTTACAGCGTCAGCACCCCCATTTTCAGAGGCTTTTGCAATTTCTTGGATAGAAGTTACATTGGGGCTTAATTTCATAATGAGTAGCTTATCGGTCTTTTCTCGAAGTCGTTTTGTTAATTGTTCAGTCATTGAACAATCTACGCCAAATTGCATTCCACCCTTTTTTACATTTGGACATGAAATATTAATCTCATAACCCACATGCACACCATTTGATTCTTCTAATTTTTCCAATACTTTTACATATTCATCAAGAGAAGAGCCAGCGATATTAATAATAATTTTTGTATCTAACGAATTTAAAAAAGGTAATTTCTGTTCACAATATGTATTAATACCTACATTTGCTAGACCAATAGAATTTAACATACCACTCGTTGTTTCATAAATTCGTGGAGGAGGGTTTCCTTCTCGGGGTTCTAATGTAACTGATTTAGTGACTATCCCTCCTAGTTTTGATAAATCTGTTAGAGACTTGACTTCATCACCATAACCAAATGTTCCACTGGCTGTTAATAACGGATTATTAAATTTGATATCCTTAATTTTTACATTTAACATGTAACTAATTCCGATGATGAAAATATAGGACCATCAATACATGCCAATGCAAACTTTGACCGATAACTATGTGTACCTTTTTCATTGTTTGTTTTTTCTACTGTACATCCTTGGCAAATACCAAATCCGCATGCCATCAATCTTTCCAATGCTAGATCACATTCAATTTTTTTATCTAACGCTAATTTCCGAATTGCTTCCATCATTAATGGTGGTCCACATGTAAATATTTTAGATTTTAAAGGGTCAAATGGAAATTCATTCAAGGCATTTGTAATCCAACCTTTTACACCAATTGAACCATCATCCGTTGTGAGAAAAATATTTTCATTTTGAGATGGTTGTAAAAAATGTTCAGCTTTTGTTCTCGCACCCATTATTAATACATGGTTTATATTTTGTGAATTTAAATAATAATGAAGATTTAAAATTGGTGCTATTCCAACTCCTCCCCCCATTAAAATAGGGAAATACCCTTCCCAACCTTTCCAGTAATTTCCAAGTGGTCCTATTAAGTCAACGGGTTCTCCAACCTTCCAATTACCAATTAATTGGGTACCTTCTCCTACAATCTTATAAATAATTCTAATTTTTTCGTCATCTTGAAATGATATACTCATTGGCCGTCGCATGACATTCTTCCAATGTGAAGATGGAAGTATATTTATAAATTGTCCAGGTTTACATTTAGATGAAATTAAAGGTGCAATTATTTCAGCTTCAAAAAAATGTTTAGCAATTTCACGGTTAAAAACAACTTGTCCAATTTCTCTAATCATTGTTTTAATGTATCCTGAAACTGTGGCTGTAAAACTTCTGATTTACGAAAATTAGAATCTAATTTAATATTTATCCCTTTTAACAAATCAAAATTATTACCAGAATTTCTTTTATTAAATAATGAATCAAATTTTGTATTGAATTTCATTGTTGAGTCAATTTGAATTTCAGTTGAATCAAATATTTCATTAATGGATTTTGTTGTATCAATAATTTCAGGAAATGTGTCTAAAATTGATTGTTCAATAATTTCAAATCTATTTTTTGCACTCGTAAATTGTTCATGATTAGGAAAACTATCCAAAAATTGTTTATAATATAATTTTGATAATTCAATATCATTTAGAAAATAGTCACTAACGTATGCTGAAAAATATAAAGCATTTGGATTATTATTATTATTAAAAAATATAACTAACGAATCACGCGTTTCTTGTGGGTTTTCATTTAATTTCTCTAATATTAATGATAAATGTGGGTTTAATTTATTTTCAGACTCAACATATTCAGATTTTTTATTTAAAAATTCAGGGTTAGGATATTTTTCATCAAATTCTTTTTTCCATTCTAAAGAATCAGGAGAATAAAAAGTTAATGCAAACATTGCCCGTGGTGAGAATTTAGAATCGGGAAATTGGTTAATTAATTCTTTATAACGACTTGCAGCAGAATCCATTAATCCAAAGTCATAAACGAGCATTTCTCCAAGAAGCATTAAAAGTGAATCCGGTGATACAATTAATTCAATATCATTTTTAGAAGTTTCTTTATTTTTATGATCGTCTTTTCGAGGGCTCTCCTCCTTCGTAGCCTTTTCAGGATTAAACATTTTATCAAACAACGAATTTTGTCCAGATAAATTAGGAATATCTGTAAATTCCATATCCATATTTAATAAATTTCGATTTGAATCTAATAAATTATTTTCGATTAATGAATTAGAATTTCTGGTATCTACTTTTATTGAGTCAGTTAGTGGATTAAGAGAATCTAAAATTTCACTATTAAAAGTTGAATCTATCACATTATTTAGAAGAGTATCAAGTTCAATTTTAAAGGTATCAATTTCTACATCTTCAACTTTTAAAGATTTTCTATAATTTTCTTTTAATTTATCAAAGTCATCCATTAAATCTTGATATTTATCAGATTTTACTCGGTATTCTGATCGATTATATTCTTCTTCCATAAGATCTAAATATTCTCTTGCAGAGGAAAAATCAAATTCATCAAATAAGCTAGATTTACCTAAAATAAAATAAGATTTTGCTCTCGCTTTTTTAGTCTTATTATCTTTATTCCCTTCAGTATTTTCTAAAAATGCTAACAATGCTGAGCGACCCTCAATTAAATCACCTCTTTCAATATATATTTGAGCTTTCTCTAATTCTAAATCTAAATACATTGTTTCATATTCTGCGGTTCCTAACATTACATCAATTTCTTGCAGAATAATATCATAATTTTTAATTTTTTTATTAAACTCTATCCATTTTAGTCGTGCATTTTTCTTGATTGTCGGTGAATCAGATTGCTTTTCTAATAATAGTAAATATTTGATCGCTCTTTCATACGCATTCTCTTTTTGGGCAACACTAATAATTTTATTATATACTGAAACTCTTTTTCCAGAATTATTTGCATTATTAACAGCTTCGTCTAAATAGTCAAATGCAAATTGAATTGAATCCTGTTCTAAATAAATATCTCCAAGAGCCATATAAATTAAATATTTATTATTTTTTGATTGCCGTTTAATAGATAACAAGTTTTTTAATAAAACCTTTGAAGTATCAATTTCGCCCAATTTAAATTGAGTATATGCTAACCAAATTTTACTTTCATTAATATATTCACTCTCAGGGAAATCATTAATTAATTTTTTAAAACTTTTTTCTGCTCTTGTAAATTCACTTCTAAAAAACCCTGACTTCCCAATTATATAATATGCATCATCAATATAATCGCTATCAGGAAATTCTTCAATTACAATATTACATTTATTAATAGCTTTTTCTAATTGAGTTTTAGCTTTACTTGGAATTTCATCACTATTTTCAATTGCAGATTCTTCAATTGTTTTCATTCCTTTTTTAAAATATGTTTCAGCATTATAAAAGGTATTAAAATAACCACAACCAAATAATGTAAATATGAATAGAATTATTGGATTAAATAATCGATATGATAACAAGAATACTTTCAATTTATATGATTTAAAATTAATAATTTATTTTCGCTCAAAACTATCAATTTTATAAACGGAATAATTACGACCTTCTGCGGATAATGAAAGAATATCTTCCGTAACTTCTTCAACATCTATATTTCTGCCAAGTGAAATAAAAATCATTTGATTTATGTTTAGAAATATTTTAAGATCATTTCCTGCGGTTGCTTCTACAGATACGACATGTTGCAAATTAACAATCCAGGATTTGGTTTGTGGAATCCCCTGTGGATTGAGGATTGTATAGGTAAATTTTACAAATTGTGATTTAAATTCTGACATAATGTAAAGACCGTCTAAAAACGAGTATGTTCCCGACGGTCTTATTTTATGAAATAGTGGCTATATACCTATAATAGAAAATGAATTATTTAATTTCTTAATACTTTTCCTTTTGAAAGCATATGCGTAATTCGATCAAGCGTTTTAGGCTCTTTACAAAGACTAACAAAAACTTCCCTTTCAATGTCTAATAGATATTGTTCATCTACTTTTGAAAGAGGTCCACCCTTATCCCCACCGGTTAAAACATAACTTAATTTTTCACCAATAAATGCATCATGCTCACTTATTTTTCCTTTTTTCAAAAAAGATTTTATACTTGCTTTAATTGGTAGTCTTCCCGAAAGTCCTGGCAATCTAAATGTTTCAGGCTCAGGGGGTTGATAACCATCAGACATTTCAATTGCTACATCTTTTGCTCTTTTTAATAAATGTCTTTGATTTAAAACAATTTCATCATTTTTTCTTAAATAACCTAAACTTTGTGCCTGCTTAGCTGACATTGAAAATTTAGCCATTCCAATTGATTCAAATGCTTTTTGAACAACTTGGAAATTAGCAGTAAATCCAGATTTGAATTTTTTAGTTAAATTAGATAAAACTCTTAAATTCCCACCTGCACCAGGAATTAAACCAACGCCGACTTCAACTAATCCACAATATAATTCTCCAAGAGCTACAATTTTATCGCACGCTCCGATAATTTCATATCCGCCACCTAAGGCTAACTTATAGGGTGCTGCAATAACAGGGAAAGGTGCATACTTCAACGATTGAAGAACATCTTGCATACTTTTTGTCAATTTCTCTATTTCTGCCCATTTTTCTCTCTTAGCAGCATTTAAGATTAAATTTAAATTTGCTCCAGCTGAAAACTGTGGCCCCGAGCTCGATACTACAAGCCCATTATATCCATTTTCTTCAACCCAATGTCTTGCAAAATAAATCATTTCTATTAATGAACCGTCAATTGGATTTAATTCAGGTTTTAAAACTGAATGTAACTCGATTGCTGCTACCTTATCACCTAAATCAACTAATGATGCAGACCATCCTTTACGAATTAACCCACCTTTTGCTTTTGCCATAGAAAAAGTAAGTTCATTCTCCGAGCGTTTAATTGGTATATAATTATTGTTATTAGGACAATAAACACATTCAACACCATCCACAATTGAATAAAAAGCTGTAAATCCTTTTTCAGCCATTTCAGTAACCCAAGTTGGAATTAATTTTCCATCCTTCTTCATTCGTTCAAGTGTTTTATTAAATCCTAATGCATCCCATATTTCAAATGGCCCCTGGCCCCATGCAAACCCCCACTTCAACGCATTGTCAATTGAAATTATATCGTCAGAAATTTCGCCCATTCTATGTGCAGAATATAGTAAAGTCTTTGAAAAGACTTCCCACGAAAATTCACCTGCAACATCGGGTGACCATAATAATGCTCTAAGTCGCTTATCCATTGCAACTTTTTCCCTTGCAAGTCCAACCCCTTTAAACCGAGATTTATTTTGTGGTGTATATTCAAGTGTATTTAAATCAAGTGAATGTATAACTCGTTTTTCAACTTTTTTATAGAACCCCTGACCTGACTTTTGCCCTAACCAACCATTATCTATAATTTTCTGCAAGTATTCTGGAATTACAAATATTTCCCGTGCTTCATCATCAACACATTTTTCATAAGCTGTATTTGCAACATAAGATAGTGTATCTAAACCAACAACATCAGCTGTTCTAAATGTAGCGGATTTTTCTCTTCCAATTAAAGTCCCCGTTAATGAATCTACATCTTCAACACTCATTTTTAATTTTTTTGCAACATCTAAAACAGTCATCATTCCAAATACACCAATTCGGTTTGCAATAAAATTAGGTGTATCTTTAGCATGAACAACACCTTTACCTAGTGTATTTTCTAAAAATTGAGAAATATTATCAATCACTTCAGGATTTGTATTCTCACCAGAAACAACTTCAACTAATTGCAAATATCGAGGTGGATTAAAGAAATGAGTAACGCAAAATCGAGAAGTAAAATCTGTTGACATACCTTCAATTAAATCACTTAAATTTATACCTGATGTGTTAGTTGATATAATTGCAGTATCTTTTATATATGGTTTAATCTTATCATATAAACCACGTTTCCAATCAAGCCGTTCAGCAATAACTTCAACAACCCAATCACATTCTTTTAATTGCTCTAAATGATCCTCATAATTAAGTGGTGTAATCAATTCAGCATTCTTAGGATTATAGAATGGAGCAGGTTTTAAACCTTTACAAAATTCAAACCCCTTATCTACAATTTCCTGATTCATATCAAATAATAATACGGGTATTCCTGCATTTGTTAAATGTGCAGCAATTTGAGCACCCATAACTCCTGCACCTAATACTGCAACTTTTTCAATTTTAAATGACATCATAATCCTCTATTTAAATTCTTTCAATAATGGTAGCAATTCCTTGCCCAGTTCCAATGCACATTGTTGCTAATCCTGTAGATGAATTATTTTGTTCCATTACATTCATTAATGTAACTATAATTCGTGCACCAGAACACCCTAATGGATGACCTAATGCTATTGCACCACCATTTAAATTAATTTTATTTAAATCCCAACCACCTTTCCGAATAACATATAATGATTGTGCTGCAAATGCTTCATTTAATTCAATAACATCAATGTCACTCATCGACATTCCAGCTCTTTTTAACGCTTTTTCAGTAGCAGGTAGTGGTCCCTGCCCCATTGTTGTCCAATCAACTCCAGCAACGGCTCGAGAACGAATTCTAAATTTCCGTTCAATGTTCAGCTCATCTGCTTTTGAATTACTCATTACCATAATTGCAGATGCTCCAATAGAAATTGGACTTGCTGTGGCAGCAGTCACAGAACCATCTTCATCAAATGCAGGCTCTAATGATTTAATTTTTTCAATATTAGGTTCTCTTGGTCCTTCATCAGCAGTAACATCTACACCATTATTATTTACACTTACAATTTCATTATCGAAATGACCTTTAGAAATAGCATCTAATGCTTTTTTATGAGAATTAATTGAAAATTCTTCTTGATCTTCTCTTAATATATTTAATTCATTTGCTAAATTTTCAGCAGTTTCACCCATTCCCATATAATATTCTTTTTCATATAACTCTGGGTTAAAACTTGGATTAAATCCACCCATAGGAACACTAAACATATCTTCAACACCAGCTGCAATTCCAACTTCCATATCACCTGCAATTATTGCTTGGCTAACTTGATGAACAGAATCCATTGAAGAACCACAAAATCTATTAACAATCTTCGCCGCAGATTGTACTGGTAAACCAGCAAGGATTTCAACACCTCTAGCCATTAACATTCCCTGTGGACCCTCTGGAAATGCACAACCTAAAATTAAATCTTCTATTAATTTTGGATCTACACTTTCATTTCGTTCCATTAATTTTTTGATTACTTGTGCTGAAAGATCGTCTGGTAAAACCCCAACCATCTTACCATTTTTTAACCCAATTGGGCTTCTAACACCATCAACTATTACTGAATATTTTTCGCTCATATTTCTTCCCTATCTAAATAATATTTACCATATTGACTAACTTTTTCCATAATTTTCATTTTACCTTTTATTACATTAAATGAATATTCTAATTTTGCCCAATATTGCTCCATCACACTTTTCTTTTCTTTAGCTGAATTATCATCTAAAATATAATTCCAAATATAAACAGCTTTTGATTTTAATTCATCAGATCGTTGAGCAATCAAAACTTGAAGCACTTCCAATGTTTCAGATGTGTGCTTAGTTCCTGGCTCCATTTGTAAAAATCGTTTTACAGCAGTATCCATTATTGATAAACCAATAACCATGTCTGCCAATGGTTCTAACACCCATTGTTCACTTTTTAAGTCTTGACCATTTACAAGAATTAAATCATCTAACACTGCATAAAATAATGATCTACAAAATTCAGTAACCCTTGCCTCATCAATTATTACACATTTTTCAGGTAAATTTAATTCAGGATTCCATTGAATTTTTCGTTGAAGCATCATATTTCGAATTGGTACTTCTTCATTTATTGCCTTTTTAAGTGTTGTTCCTCCAATTATCAATCTATTTACTTCATTAGTTCCTTCATAAATCCGATTAATTCGTTCATCTCTATATAAAGCAGCAAATGGATATTCTTCAATAAAACCAGCACCACCATAAATTTGTAATCCTTCATCTACTGTTCGCTGTAATGCTTCACTTCCAACAACTTTACACAAGGATGCTTCAATTCCATGATCTTCAATTGCAGATTGAATTTTATCAAAATAATCAGTGGATGATTTATCTAATCCTTCTAATGCTATATCAATTGAACCAGTCGTCATATAATTCAAACAATCTGCTTCCCAACAGTCTACAACCATATTAACAAACTTTTTTTGAATCATACCAAATTCAGTTACGGGACGATTAAATTGCTCTCTTTCAATTGCATATTCATAGGCAGTTTCAATTGCATATTTTGCACCACCAGTAGTAACCACACCTAATTTATATCGCCCCACATATAATACATTAAAAGCAACGGCGGCACCTTGACCTGGTTTTCCTAGAACATTTTCAATTGGTACTTCACAATTTTCAAAAAATAATGTAACAGTAGAAGACCCTTTTATACCTAATTTCTTTTCTTCTGCACCAACTGTAAATCCTGGAAAATCCTTTTCTATTATAAAAGCAGTATATTGATTAACACCTGTTTTTGCAAATGTTACAAATACATCTGACCAACCTCCATTTGTAACAAATATTTTTGAACCATTTAATAAATAATGTGTACCAGCTTCGTTTAATTCTGCGGTTGTTTTTCCTGATAATGCATCTGATCCTGCCCCAGCTTCAGTTAAACAAAAGGACGCCATCCATTCACCAGATGACATTTTTGGTAAATATTTTTTCTTTTGAGCATTGTTTCCATACCAAATTATTGGTAATGCTGCAATTCCAGTATGTGCAGAAAAAGTAACTAAAATTGATGTATTTTTTCCTGCACTTAATGCTTCCACAACAATACATGCAGTTGTTTTATCTAGTGCAAGTCCATCAAATTCTTCGGGAACATCGATTCCTAAAAAACCAAGTTCACCCATTTCTTTAAAAATTTCAAGAGACAAATCCTTGTTTAATATATTTAATGCTTCACAATTTGGCAAAATTCTATTTTCACCAAACTCAATTGCCGTTTGACTAAACATTTTATGTTCTTCAGTAAATTGTTCACGAGAAAATACTTTTCCCTCATCTACTGGAACAGCTAAAAAAGCACCACCAACTCCTCTTAATGTAGCAGAATCTACTTTTAGCATTTCACCTGTAGGGTCTGCTTTTTTATATATTTCTTTTATTGTAGCCAATTAATTTCTCCTATTTTGTGGGTTTATTTCTGTTTAACTTTAAAACCTTGAATCATAAACTCCATTACTTCAATTAAATATTCACGAGCTGAAAATTCATGATATTCAAAAATACAAAACCAATTTACACCCTGTAAACTTGTCAATACCGCAATTGCAGCAATCTTTGGATTTATATTTTTAAACTCACCACTTTTTATTCCTCGGTTTAATACCTTTTCAAATAATACTAAAATTTTTTGATATAATTTTTGAGTCTTATCTTTCACATCTTCATCGCGGTTTGCCATTGCCCAAATTTCAACTTCCGCTAAAAACACATATTTTCGAGTTTCAAAAACATCCGCAATTTCTTCTGAAAATGATCTTAATATTTCACTGGATGAAATTCCAATTTCATTTTTATCATAAAAGTTAGGAAATGCATGTATCTCCCAATGTTCAATTAATGCTAAAAATAATTCCTTTTTACTTTTATAATGATAATAAATAGCCCCTTTGCTCATTCCAGATTCATTAACAATATCATCCATTCGTGTTTCAGAATACCCGCTTTTAATGAATACTTCCATTGCTGAATCTAATATTTTTTCTTTTTTTTCTTGAAATTTATCTATCATATATTTTCGACCGACCAGTCGGTTTAATTTAGCTTAAATATTTATTACTATAAAATATATATTTAAAAAAATCTAAATCAATATATAAATGAACAAGTAAATTTATACACATGAAAATTAACAATTTAAAATGAAAAGCAAAATTAAATTTCTCTTATTTATTATTCTTATCCCCTGCTTCCTATTTACTCAGCCAGTGACAAAACTATTAGTAGTCATTACAAACACCAAAATTGATAATAATAATCAAAAAACTGGATTTTGGTTTAGTGAATTAACTCATTTTTTGGATGTATTTAAAGACACAAATTATAAAGTTGACTTTATTTCTCCAAATGGAGGTAATGTTTCAATTGACCCTACAAGCATTGAATCCTTGGATGAAATAAGTAAAAATTATTTAAATGATAATCTATTCATGAAATCATTGAATAATACTAAATCACCCTTAAATATAGAAATTAATAAATTTTCAGTTATTTATTTCGTCGGAGGTCATGGAGCAATGTGGGATTTTCCAGAAAACATACAGTTACAAAAAATCACAACACAACTATATGAAAATAATGGAATAGTTTCTGCTGTTTGCCATGGAACAGCCGGCTTACTCAATGTTAAATTATCCAATGGGAACCATTTAATTAAAAATAAAAAAATCACCGGGTTTTCTAATTTTGAAGAGAAAATAGTTGGTAAAACAAAATCAGTACCTTTTTTATTACAAGATAAAATTGAATTTATTAATGCCAATTATAAGAAAAATTTAATCCCATTCACCTCAAATATCGTTATTGACGGTCGGATTTTAACTGGACAAAACCCAAATTCTACAACAGATTTAGCAAATGCAATCTTAGATTTATTAAATAAAAAATAAAAAAGCTTCATATTTCTATGAAGCTTAAAATCTAATAATTTTCTAATTAAAAAAACTTAGATTACTAAATCAAATAAATAATGATTGAACAATAATATTTAATCATCAACATTTAACCCATCATCTAAATCTATATTCACAGAATGAGATTCACCTGTCATTTGTTCAATAATAATTTTAGATCTTTGATTAACATAACTTAAAAATTCATTTACACTAACTTTCCAATAGTTTGCACCAGACTTTTCTTCAAACCCATCTTCTGTATGTAAATATAATGCTTTTGCTTTTTTTTGAATTACATTTAACTCTGTTTCTATTAAATGTTTAAATTTTATATCAGTAGCATCATTTTCAAAATCGTTTAAAGGTAATGGTTTCTCTGTAAATGCCTTTCGCCTTTCGTTAGATTTATCATTATTTGAATTATTTGAATTTTCTTTTTTTGTTTCTGAGTCACTATCATCCACTTTTTTCTTTTTTAATTTATCGAGTGGGTTTTTCATTATTATCTCCTGATAATTTAAATAATATTACTAATTTTTTAAAAAATTACTTATCTCGACAATATTATCGGTATTTTTTTCAAAATATTTACTAATTATTTTAAAATAAATTTATTTCACATATTTTATTGAGTAATGAATATATCTTAATTTTCGGATATAATATTTTACATTACTATATGGAGTTAAAAAAGAAAAATGAAATTTATTAAATTATTTATATTCATATTTTTTGTTTCAATATCGTTGGGGCAAAATCTATTCACAAATATACCTACGGCAAAATCATTGAGATTAATTACATATTCTGATATTGATTCAATAATTTCATTAGACTCTAAAATAATAGAAAAAGATAAAGAACATTGGGAATTTGAATATAAATCTCGTAAAATCTTTGTATTATTTGAAAGAGAAAAAGACCAAATAAAAATATTTACTGCCATTACAAGATCAAATGATTTAACAAAGAATGATATGAAAGATATTTTAACAGCTAATTTTGAAAAAACGTATGATGTGAAATATTCTTTTTATAAAGGATGGCTCTGGTCTAATTTTTCACATAAAATATCGGAATTAACTATTAATGAATTTATCGATGCACGAAGCCAAGTCTTTACCTTAGCAAAATATTATGGTACTTACTTTATGAGTGTAGAACCCGTGTGGGAAGAAAAAGAAAAGGACAATATTTTCAATAAATAATAAGTATGAAAAATATATTTATTATTATATTTACTTTTATTTTTATTTCTTGCTATCCTAAAGCTAAATTAGAAATATACCATGATGATTTTAATGAATCATTAACTTATTTACTAGATAATAATACATTAATATCAAATGATGCTACTCATGAAATGAAATTAAACATTCAAAAATCTCTTATAAATAATAAGTCTGAATATTTACTCATTTTAGAATGTTTTGGTTCTACTCAAATTGGATTAACTGATTCATCTGTTACAACCTTTTTAATCGATGGTAAAAAAGAATCAATTAATCCACAATCCACTTATATTTTATCTGATATTGATCCTGAGTTAATATTAGAAATAGGACATTATATCACCAACTTTAATTTTATAAAGAATATTGCATATAGTAATCAAACTAAAATTAAATTAGAAGGTAAACGGAAAATTATTTATGCCCATTTGAGTCTTCAAAATAAACTAAATATGCAGAAATTTATAGAATCTTTTATTAGTTTAGAAGAACAATCTCTCTCTAATTAGATGTTGAATTTACTGTTGGCTTTGGTTTATTATATCGTTTTTTAAAACTTGAACTATCTTTATTATATGGCCGATTAGGTCGTCGCCCAGGTTTTTTATTTGGTGATCTTACACTTGTAATTTTCCCACTTTCTAAATTAACAAAAATAGACGCAATTTTCTTTAAAATTTCAATTTTTTGTGTAGTAATAACCATTGTTACACCATCATAATTACATTTTTTATGTAAGACCTTTAATAGTGAATTTAGTTGATCCGTAGGTAAATGTTGTTCAATTTCATCAATTAATAATACCTTCGTATCAGAGCCAACCCCAATAGCTAATAAAACCCATCGTAATTGTCCAGGTGATAAATGCTTCATCTTTAAATTCAATATATCATCTGATATATCCATTTTACGACAAATAGAATCTAGTCGTTTTTGTGCATTATCAATATGGCTATATTTAGAAAATGTTTTTAAAAAATAATCCCTTACCGTTGCAAAATAGGGTGGTTTAAATTCCTGTGGTACAATTGAAAATTGATTTTTATAATCATTAGATGATAATTGTCTATATGGTTTACCATCATATTCAATATCACTTTTAGAAGGTTTAATATTTCTTGCTAATACATTTAATAATACTGTTTTTCCTGCACCAGGTTTTCCACCAATACCATAAATTACACCTTTATGGATTTCGAACTTTTTAACAATTAATGTATTTCCATTATTGAGATTGTATTCAACCCCTTTTAATGAAAATAAAGGTATTTTACTCATTTTACTTATCCTTTTTAGGCCTCGAATGCTCGAGTAACCCATTCATTTTTTTTTATAAAATAGTCACAATGTTCATTAAACATGCAACTGTTACATTTTGGATTAGAACTTTTACAAATAAATTTTCCATGTTCAATTAAATGAGCATATAAAAAAAATTCCTTTCCCACCGGAATAAATGGATTTACTAATTTATAAATTTTATCCGGATTTGTATAAATTGAATTAACACCTATTCTAATTAATATTCGATGTACATGAATATCAACAGGAAACACATCTCTTCTTAATCCAATACAAATAAATATTGAAGCAGTTTTGAGATCAATTCCTTGAATTGATGTTAATTCTTTAAAGATTCTTTCAGAATTCCATATTTGGATTTTTTTCATATCCATTTTATTAAAAGTAGATTTTACCCAGTTTAATAAATTTATAATGGAATTGGATTTTTGGTTAGAAAGTCCGCAAACATTTATCATATTTGCTAATTCAGGTTGTTCGATTGTAAGAATATCTTCCCAACTATTAAATTTTAATTGGAGATTATTCATAGTGGAATCACACAATTCATCTGTTGTACCTTGTGATATAATTGTTCTAATAAACAAATCTATCAAAGGCTCATCAGGGTAAATCGGTTCAATTCCCGTACAATGAAAACCTGTTAAAAGGTATGATATTTTATCCTGCCGAACCATAAAACCGTTCTCAGGAAAAACATAAAGTTAAATAACTATTTTATTCTAGTGTTTCTAAATATTTTTCAGCATCAATTGCTGCCATACAACCAGAACCTGAAGCCGTAATTGCTTGTCTATAAACAGAATCTTTAATATCTCCTGCTGCAAATACACCTTCTATATTTGTTTTAGAAGAATCAGGTCGAGTTATTATATACCCTGTTTTATCCAATTCTAAAACATCCTTAAAAAGTTCAGAATTAGGTTTGTGTCCAATACCAAGAAATATACCATCACACTTTATTTCTCGAGTTTCACCTGTTACAGTATTTTCAACTCTAACACTTGTTAGTCCACCAGAATCTGGTTCACCAATCATTTCAAGCACTGAAGTATTCCATTCTACACTAATTTTAGGATTATTAAAAACTCTGTCTTGCATAATTTTAGAAGCTCGAAGTTCATCTCTACGATGTAAAATTGTTACCGATGAAGCAAACTTTGTTAAAAAAGTTGCCTCTTCAATTGCAGAATCGCCACCACCAACAACTAAAACATTTTTATTTTTATAGAAAAAACCATCACAAGTTGCACAGGCCGAAACACCATAACCCATTAATTTAGATTCAGACTCTAAGCCTAATAATTTTGCAGTTGCACCTGTAGAAATAATAATAGAATCCGTTTTAAATTCATCTTTTCCACTTGTAACTGTAAAAGGTTTTTTAGATAAATCAACTTTATCAATATGGTTAAACCGAGTTTCAGCACCAAATCGTTGTGCTTGTTTTCTGATTAAATCCATTAATTCAGGTCCCATTATTCCATCTGGAAATCCCGGAAAATTCTCAACATCTGTTGTAATAGTTAACTGTCCACCAGGTTGAATTCCTTCAAAAACTAACGGTTTCAAATTTGCTCTTGCGGTATATAACGCAGCCGTTAATCCTGCGGGGCCTGACCCAATAATAATAACTTTATGTTTTTCACTCATTTTAAAGTAAAGAATCCAATATTTTTGCTATTTCATCTTTTGGATTTGTACCAACCAATTGCTGTTGAACCTTACCATTTTTAAAAAATAATAAGCTGGGAATACTTCTTATTCCATAATTCATTGCAGTTGTTTGGCAATTATCCACATTTACTTTTCCAATTTTTACTTTGCCTTGATAATCTGTTGCTAAAGCATCAATTGTAGGTGTTAATTGCTTACAAGGACCACACCATTCAGCCCAAAAATCAACCAATACTGGTTGTTCAGATTTTAATACTTCTTCTTCAAAGTTTGAATCATTAAAATCTTTTGTAAATTCACCCATTTTAACTCCTTTTATATTTAATTACTTAAAATGGTTTAAAAAATTAGGTCATAATTTATGAGTCTTATTCTAAGTCAACTAAGACATATTTTAAAAATAATTATTTATTTATTATATTTGAAAGTCGATTAGGATAATAGGAAACAACACCATCAATATTTAACTTTATTATCCTATCCATTTTAATTGTATTATTTATTTCCCAAACATAAACTGGAATATTTTTTTATAAAGTATAAAGGAAAACTCATAAATAACTATAGGATGGGATGTGAGATATAAATTCAATGCAGAAGCCTTTGAATCATTAATGTGAGGGATTTTGAAGTGAGTAAAAACATTCTTATTTTAGGCGGAAGCTGAAATAGAGGTGAAAATATCGCTCGCCTGCTTTTAGACAACACCAATATTCAGTTTATTATAGGTGCTCGGAATGAAAAAAGCATATTCATACATCAAAAAATTGAACGAACCAGAACGGATAACTCGGATTTCGATTGATTCGTCAAATTGGGATTCATTGGCAGAAGTTTTTACCAATGTTAGCATGGTTGTCTCCACCGTATCTACTGCTCAATTTACTGAAAACTTACACTTGGTATATAAATCTTAAGTATATTAAATTACGACCGACCAGTCAGTCATAATATAATGAATACAATGCAAACAGGTAAAAAAACACTCATTATCAAAGCAGCCATCAAGGTGTTTGCCCGAGACGGACTTGAAAAAGGAAAAATTGCCGACATCG
>JACNKR010000003.1 GCA_014381925.1 Fidelibacterota bacterium
CTTCACCAATTCGCGTTACGGAATTTGCCAATGAATAAATTCCCAAAATTTCTACCCCAGCAAATCTCGCTAAAATAGCAGTAAATAAATATCGAACAGCATCTCCAAAACCCATTCCTATAAATGAAATTGTGGCTTCTTTAGCGACTTTTTGTTGTGTTCTCATTTTTATTTATATAATAATTTCCTGTATCGATTTGCTAATAAACTCCAATCATATTTTGACAAATCGTTTTCGTTAAAAATTGAATTTGAATTTTTTAAAAAATAATTTAACCCTTCAATAAATTCGTTATGAGTTTTGCACAACTTTAAATTTTTTAATTTTATGTATTGCTCCATATATACAGAGACTACTGGAATTCCAGATGCTAAAAACTGTAACAATTTCCCAGAAGCAAGCCTCCATACCATATCAATTGATTTTAAAGGAATTATTCCTATGGAAAATAAATTTATTGTACTAGGAAGATCATCATAATCCAATGGTGGAAATATTTTTACATTCGATAATTTACTAATTTTTTTTATTGATAAATGAGCCTTCTTATCTTGAGGACCATAAATCCAAATCTCTGTTTCTGGGAAATGTTTACTAATATTATGTATTAATTCAAAATCAAAAAACCAATTAGAAATAACACCTATATATCCTAAAATAATTTTTTTCTTTGAAATATTTTTTCTTTTATAATTCTCAAACTTGGAGAGTTCTACCCCATTTGGAATAGTAATTGGATATTTTTTAAATCGTTTACTAATCATTCCTTCAAGTCCAATTGAACTTGAAACTATAGTGGTTTTTGGATCAGATAATAACTTAATATACTTTTGTTCAATCCAAATGGGTATAGGACTAAACTGCGCAGGATCATCATTAAAATCCCAAAATATGCGACTATTTAACTTTTCTATAATTGGTATATAAAAAATATTAGAAATACATATTACTATATCAGAGTTACCGTAATATTTTTTAATTATCATTTTTGTATAAAACTTGGTTATTTTATAAATAATCCATCTAAATAATAAGTATTTTGAAAAAATATTTGATAATCGATTCCCTCTTCTAAATATTGGTACTGTTATGCACGAAATATTTGAGGGAATGAATTTTGATTTTTCAGTTTTTGTTAAATTAAAAGGTTGAATAAAAAGAATTTTGTCACCTTCAGGGAATTGGCTAAGCAAATGCTGTTTCCTAGTTTTTAAATAATCCCATCTTATTTCAGAAAACCATACTATATTCATATTGATTATAAACCTAACTCTAACAAAATTACTCGTTCATATTTTAACCTTAATAAAGGTCTTAACCCCACCAAGTATTTAAAATAAGGTCTTACACGTATTTTCTTTTTTCTAATTACTTTGAAATCAGCCCTTTCAATCAAATTCAAAAGTTCATCTTCGGACATTTCATGGAAATGACTGGGACTTTTAAGAAATCGTGGTTTATATAAAGGAGTAGATAAATAAAATACTCCGTTGGCATTGAGAATATTTTTTATTTCTAGGAGATTAAATAAAGGATTAAAAAGGTGTTCTAATACTTCAAACGAAGTTACAATATCATATTTCCCATTTAAGGGTTCAACATCTAAATCAATATTTGTTGAATCAAATTTAATATTAAAAATATTTTCCAATCTTTCTGTAAATGCAGATCTATCACCAATATCAAGTCCTGTACGAATAAAGTCCCTAGCAATTATAAAATTTTCCGTTTGTTTCCATCGAACTAATATAGATTGGCCAGAATTATATGTCTCATCAATCCTATTTCTATATACAGATGTATTCATTTTGAATAGATTTAAATAAATGTATAAGTTTCAGATAGTTTATTAGTTATCAAATAATTAATTTTAATAATCATGAATGTATTCGTACTCAATCCAGGGCGAACTGGTTCCATGACCTTTATTAAGGCTTGCAAACATTTGTCAAATTATACTAGTGGGCACGAAACTGCACGCAATACGCCTAGTCATGAAAGATATAATCTACAATATCCAAGCAATCACATAGAAGCGGACAATCGTCTAATGTGGTTTTTAGGTAGTATTAACAAAATGTACGGAAATGATGCTTATTATGTAAAGCTTTGGAGAGATCAAAAACAAATTGTTAATAGTTTTTTAAAACGTAAAAAATTAAACCAAGGTATTATTAAAGCATTTTCAGTTGGAATTATGCAGCAAAAACAAATGAAAATATCTCAAAAGGGCTACCATTGGGCAGTTAATCATTACGTAAATACAATAAATGACAATATCGATTTTTTTCTAAAGGACAAATCAAATTTTGTCAAAATTGATATAAATAATCCCATTGAGAATTTTGAAAAGTTTTGGTACGAAATAGAGGGTATTGGTAATCTAGATATTGCTTTACTAGAATTTGATATAAAATATAATTCATCAAAATAATTACCATTTTTTCTATAGTTTTCAAGGATTGTATAATCATCCATAATAATTATGAATAACTCACCCATCCTTATCACCGGCTCACATCGTTCCGGCTCTACTTGGGTTGGAAATATTTTAAAGCAGGTTCCCAATGTATATTATATCCATGAACCATTGACGCCAAACAGCATTACTCGTTCATTATTCCCGATTGATATTTGGTATAAATACTACAATCCTAAACAAAATTATGAAAAAGCAGAAACCGTATTGAACGAACTTTTTAAAGCGAGATTCCCTTTATCAGCCGTATTTCATTTTAAGAATAAGTTGCCGCACACTGACTATCGCAATCCCGGTGGTATTTATGATGGTCAATTCGATTTAAAATACACTAAATGGCGGACCGCTGCATTTTTAGATTCTATAAAATTAAAGTTAAAAGGTGTTTCTGAAAATCAAATAATTCCACTGATTAAAGACCCTATTGCGTTGACAGCTGCAGAATGGCTTTATAACACATGGAATTCAAGAAATGTTATTTTAATCAGGCACCCCGCCGCGTTCGTGAGTAGTCTAAATCGGCTTGATTGGCGTTTTAATTTTGAGAATTTTAGCAAACAACCACAATTGATGAATCGCTTCCTGGAACCTTTCCGTTCCCAAATAGAAAATCCCCCTACGGATTCAATCGAAGAAGCTGCTTTAGTTTGGAATTGTTTAACAGCCATTATTTTTCAGTATCAAAAATTTTATTCTGATTGGATATTTATTCGTCATGAAGACTTGTCTTACGAGCCATTTAATCAATATAAAATATTATTTGAAAAACTTGAGTTACCATTTACAAAAAAAGTTGAAACTACATTGTTAAAAACCACAAGTTCACAAAACCCAAGCGACGTCAAGTCTCATGGGACTGTCCATGCATTGCAGCGGGACAGCAAAGCCAATGTCACCAGTTGGAAAAAACGGCTTTCAGAGCATCAAATCGCTTTGATCCGTGATATGACCGGTGAAGTCGCTAGTCATTTCTATTCAGATGACGAATGGTAAACTTATTTATATTTAAAATATTTAATTAAGCTACTAAACACTAAAATTGGTAGGTAGATAATGTGTGTCACCCATTGATAAGGGCGAACATATTTGATCATTATTTTGGTATGTGCCAGAATTTTGCGATTGATCTTATTTAATGAAAATGCACCGCCA
>JACNKR010000070.1 GCA_014381925.1 Fidelibacterota bacterium
ATTGAAAATTGACAATTTAGAATTGATAATTGAAGTCGCCGGTGAGTTTATTCGTTAGGTTTCCTATGAATAATTGTGCAAAATGTAAAGAATTTGGTCTTGAGTTTAATCGTGAATATAAACCAATAGATTTTTTGGAGGGTAAACATTCTAGCGAAATTTGGGTTGTAGGCCTAAATCCCGCCCAAGAAGAAGGATGGAAAGATGAAGGGAGAAATTCTGAAACCTTATCGAGGCGTTTTGATGATTTAGAAAAAATACCTCCCTACTTCAAAGGCTTTGAAAAAGTTTCAGATTCGTTATTTGAAATGTTTGGAAAGGAAAATGGAGTAGCTCATACGGATTTAATAAAGTGCTCAAGCAAAAAATGGCCTCCTGATAGTTGTAAGGGTAAAAAAGCAGATAAAGTTATAAATAATTGCAAAGGTTATTTATTTGAGCAAATAACGAAATTTAAACCAAAACTGATTATTTGTAATGGAGCGCCAGTAAGTCGCAAGATAGAAGAATTATTGGAACCCAAAAAATGGTTGACCGATACAACATCATACGAGTCGGAAATCAATACTCAAAGAGTCGTTGTCGTCTTATCTGGTTTTATTGGTCGAATTGATAATTTTTCAAAAAGACGGCTAGGTTATGAGATCGAAAGTCGTATAGAAGAAATAAAAAAAACCTAATCAAACCGTTATGTAGGAAGAAATAATGAAACCAATTTTTACAATACATGCTGGTGAGTACCTCGTTGGATCATTTATTGAGAAAACATACAAAGATTATAATGTTTGGATTCCTTCTAAAGATACTGGTGTTGATTTCTTGGTTACCAATAAAGACAACAGCCTAACAGCTTCAATTCAAGTGAAATTTTCAAAAGATTTCTTGATTACTCATGGTAGAAAAGAACATCAGGGCAAATTGGTCTCATGTGGTTGGTGGACGTTGAATAGAGAAAAAATCAAAAAATCTCCTGCAGATTTATGGGTTATGGTAATTCACACATTTAATGATAAAAACATGCAGTATGTTGTAATTGACCCCAAAGAGCTTCATTCGAGAATGTCAAAAATTCATCCAACTGCAAAATCATTGCAAACTTATCTTTGGGTTACTTCCTCTAAAAGATGTTGGGAGACACGGGGATTGAAAAAGACCGATCAAAATCTGATCGCAAATGACAAATACACAAATGCTGTTCGCAATTTTAGCCAATTTCTTAATAATTGGAGTCTTCTTGAAAATAAACTATCAAATACATAACAAATCACTGCACTGGATTTTTACTTCGCTGCGCTCCGTAAAAACCAGTGAGTTCAAACGATATATGGCGTTGATTAAATAAATAACAAAAAGAGAAGGAGAAATAAAATGACAGAATCGAAAAATGTAACTTGTCCACATTGTGGAGAAAAAGTGATTTTTAAAAGAGATGAAACTGGGCGTTGGATTGGAAGGATTGCTGGAGGTGGATTAGGATATTGGATAGCCTCTGGTCTTGGTATTGCAGGAGCTTTTATAGGTTTTCCAGTAGCAATCGCCGCAGGTGTCCTTGGTTTAGCGGTTGGTGTAGTTGTGGGAGATAAAATTGGTGAAAAAATAGATAATTCAAATGCAACTTGTCCTAAATGCGATAAGGGGATGGTACTTTAATCTATTGCCATATAACACTCGCTCAACCTGATGGGCAATAGTGGTAGCGTGATTGCGGGTTTGGATGGTTTTATGAGAGTAAATTTAGTAAACGGAGTGACTTGCAGTAATAATTTTCACGCAGGTTATTTCATTCATTAGTCGGTAATAGATACAAATGTGGAAACAACAAAAGAAAACTATAGATAAGATATTTGTTCTGTGTGTTGAAATCCTTCAATTTGGCGCAAAGAAGTTTAATACAACTTACAATTCCATTAATGTTTGGATTTTTGTTGTTATTTGGCCGGTGATAACCATTTTATTAATCGGGTATACTATTAATTGTTTACTCCATCATTAATGATATTATGGCAATTTCATTTATACAAATAGCAAAAGACTTCTTTATCAATATATTTGCAATTCTTGGATACAAAGTGCTTGTTTGGGACGATGAAACAAATCCAACCTTTACTAATTACCAAATGCGTGGTAATTTTGCAAGAATTATAGAAGGTGATTTAGGATCTGGTGGAAATATTGATATTTCAGGTGATGCTTACATTTCCAAGGAAAATGATATTTTTGTTTATGGTTTACTAGTAAAATGTAATGTAAAGAATTGCCTGAATTTTCTTCAACAAAATGTATTTATCCTTAATGTGGATGGAAAATTAATTAGTTTTGACATCAATGATGACTTTTACTCAATTGACGAGGTTTCTATTCTTGATGAAAAATATTTTGTAGAAATCGATCGATTTTTGATTGATAAAGAGATTATGAAGTTATTAGCGAATTCTACAAATGTTGAATTTAAAATCAATGGGGAGAAACAGACTATTGAAGGATATTTATCTAATAAAAACATTAGAAGGTTTAGAGAGTTTTATTATGATTATTTACTATAATTACCTACTAACCCTCACTCCACCGGACTTATGAGAATTAGGAATTATCAATTAAGAATTACGAATGTGATATTTCTAATTCCTAATTCCAGATTCGTAACTAAAGTTGCTGGGTGAGTTTATTCGTTAGAAAGCCTTTTGATACTTTATGAGTAATCAGCAAATTGTGGTAAATTACAGCAAATGAAAAAAAGGAAATTATGGCGATAATATCAATGTTTTATGGAATTGTTGTTTCCATGTATTATATTGACAATAAGAAACATCATTTACCACATATTCATGTTAAGTATCAAGGGCAAGAGGCTGTCTTTTCTATTCCTGATGGTGAATTAATAGAAGGTGAATTAAAATCGAATAAAATGAAGTTAGTTCAAGCGTGGGTAGAAATTCACAAAGAAGACTTAATGGCTGATTGGGACTTGGCAATTAACGGGGAAAATGTATTTAAAATAGACCCTTTGAAATAGCCAAGATGAATCCAAGAATAAAAAAAGTTAAACCAAACTCAAAAAAATACACCTTAACGATTACATTTGATAATGATGAAATTGGATTATTTGATATGAAGCCATATTTGAATATTGGAATATTTAAGGAATTAAAAGACATCAGTTTATTTAATTCTGTAAAACCATTTATGGGTAGTATCCAATGGATTAATGGACAAGATTTATGCCCAGATACTCTTTATATGGAAAGTATTATTCAATAGTCGTAAATTAGGTTTCCACCACAACCCCCAAAAAAAAATCAATCAGACAGCTAAACTTGTACGTCTGTTTCCCGTCAGATGATGTGGGATATAAAAGGGTAAGAAATTAAAACTGGAACTTGGAAAAATTCAAATTAAAAAATAATTTAATTACACAATTCTGCAAAATTAAATAATTCATTTTCATTAAAAAAATCTCCAACAGCTTGAATACAGACAGGTAATTTACTTTTTGTTTCTCCAATTGGAAGATTTAATGCAGGAACACCAGCCAAACTCATTGGAACGGTATAGATATCAGATAAATACATCGTTAATGGGTCATCCATTTTTTCACCAATTTTAAAAGGTGGTGTTGGCACTGTAGGAGTTAACAAAATATCAAATTCCTCAAATGCATTTTTAAAATCTTTTTGAATTAATCTTCTCATTTTTTGAGCCTTTTCAAAATATGCATCATAATACCCTGAAGACAGTACAAAAGTACCCAGTAAAATTCGCCGTTTAACTTCATCGCCAAAACCAAAATTTCGTGTAAAAATGGTCATATCAATCGGATTATCAGCGTTTTCTCTGTGACCATACTGCACACCATCAAATCGAGCTAAATTAGAAGATGCCTCGGCTGTTGTTAAAATATAATAAGTAGCAATTGAATATTCTGTTTTTGGCATAGATATAGATTTTACATCATGTCCATCAGATTTTAATTTAGCAATAAATTTATCCAATATTTTTCTCATTTCAGGGTCAATACCTTTACCCCAATATTCTTCTGGTAGTCCAATTTTATATTTTTTTTCATTGAATAAATATGGCTTTACTTTTTCCAATGCAGAAGTAGAATCCTTTTCATCATTACCTGAAATTGATTCAAAAAGATTTGACATGTCTTTTACATTATTAGAAAAAATCCCAATTTGGTCAAAACTAGATGCATAAGAAACTAATCCAAATCGAGAAATTCGGCCATAAGTTGGTTTTAAACCGTAAATACCACAGAAGGCTGAAGGTTGCCTTACCGAGCCTCCAGTATCACTACCTAATGCAAGATCTACCATTCCAGACGCAACTGCAACCGCTGATCCTCCACTTGATCCACCTGCAACTCTTGTAATATCGTGTGGGTTTTTCACAACTCCATGAATTGTGTGTTCTGAAGATGAACCCATTGCAAATTCATCCATATTTGTCGTTGCTAATATTGCCCCACCTGCTTTTTTAATTCTTTCAACAACCGTAGCATTATAAATAGATTTATAATTTTGAAGAATTTTAGATGCACATGAAAGTCCAATTCCTTTTAAATGAATATTTTCTTTTATAGCAATAGATTTTCCCGAAAGTATTCCATCTGTTTTATCTAAAAAAACAGGGTCATTAGATAAATCATGAACAATCGCATTTAAATGTGAATTGTTTTTTAAATTATTAATTTGAGCATCAAACAAAATAATTAATCTTTTTTAGATGACTCTTTTTCACTGATAGCATTATCAACTTCATCCTTAATATCATTTGTCGCTTTTTTAAATTCTTTAATTCCTTCCCCGAGCCCTTTTGCAAGTTCAGGAAGTTTTTTTCCACCAAATACAAGTAGAATAACAACAAAAATAATAATAATTTCCCAAGGTCCTAATGACATAATATCTCCTATTTAAAATATCTTAAAAAATACCAAGATACAAGTAATCCTAAAATACTAGATATACTTACATCTACATAAAATCCAGTTTTAAACCGAATAACAAAAAAATCAACCCAATTATTCTCATTTGCACCCCAACCGAATGATTGACTAGAAAGAAAAAATTCTTTCACAACACCATCTGGGATTACATTGACAACAAATTGACTTATAATTGAACCACAAACGGCACCAAAAAATAAAACAAGAAATATAAAAAAAATTGATCGTTTTACTTGTGGTTTTATCATGCGACACTCAATAAAGATTGGAATATTTTAAGCCCATCTTGAGAAGCCAGCATATCTTCTGCAGCTCGTTCAGGATGAGGCATCATTCCTAATACATTTTTTTTCTCATTAAAAATACCTGCGATATCACCCACTGAACCATTTGGGCTTCCACCTTCTTTTTGATGGTAAGTAAACGCAATTTGATTATTATCTTGAAGTTGTTTTAATCCATCATCACTAATTTGAAAGTTCCCTTGTTTATGGGCAATTGGCATTTTCAATAAATCTCCAATATTTAATTCTTTTGTAAATGGTGAAGAATTTGAAGAAACTTTTAGCGTAACTTCTCTACTCAAAAATTTTACTTTATTGTTTGTAATTAATGCACCCGGCAATAATTCTGACTCAACAAGAACTTGAAATCCATTACATATACCAAATACCAAACCCCCTTTATTTGCAAACTCAACTACCGATTTCATAATTGGAGAAAACTTTGCAATTGCTCCAGCTCTTAAATAATCGCCATACGAAAAACCACCTGGGATAATTAAACAATCATAAAAATCTAAATTAGTTTCCTTATGCCAAATAAAATTCACAGAACAATTTAGAACATGTTTAACAACATGATATGCATCATGATCACAATTTGACCCGGGGAAAACTATTACTCCAAATCGCATTATTTAGTCCTCCAAAATATCAAATCGATATGATTCTGTATTAGGATTAGCTAACATTTTTCTACATGCTTTATCTGTCAACTCTTCGGCTTTTTGCTTACTGATATTTCCAAATTTAATTTCAATCAGTTTACCAATTCGAATTTCATCAAACCCTTCATAGCCCATTGAAGTTAATGCATGATTTACGGTTGCACCTTGTGGATCTAAAATTCCATCCTTATAATTAATATATACTTTTGCTTTCATTTATATTATACTTCCACCTTAATTGTTTCTGAAATAAAAAATTGTTTAAATATACCTGTTAAGATATAAACAGTTGTAAACCCCATTAAAATTCTTGATTCAAAATTATAAAAAATTCCTATTACAAAGCTGATTAAAAATGTAACCAAAATGAATATAAAAAAGGTATTTGCTTTTCCTGAATGAAAGTTTAATAATGGAAATTTAGGGTATTTAATTTTACTCACCATTAAAAATGAAATACAAAATATTGCAGGTAAAATAAGTCTTGGTTGAGTGTACTCAAGATTAAAATCTCTTTCCTGAACAGTAAATAAAACAAGGGCTGTAATTGCCAATGCAGAAACAGGCGTGGGCAATCCTGAAAATGTTGAAGACGGTTTATCACTACTTTCAGCATTAAATCGAGCTAACCGAATTGCTCCAAAAACCATTGGTCCTGATGCTATAATTTCTCCTGAAATTCCAGGCAAACCACTTGTGTATAAATGATAAACCATTATAGAGGGTACCAAACAAAAACTAACCATATCGGCAAGAGAATCAATCTCCATACCAAAGTCTGTAGATATTCCAAAAGCACGAGCAATTTTACCATCCATTGAATCGAGAATACCCGCAATTAATACAAAATAACATGCTAAATTATAATTCCCACTTTGGACATTTAATATTGCTAAAAACCCCAGAAATAAATTTATTAATGTAAATAAACTGGGGATATGGCGTTTAATTTTCATCCTGCAGAACCAATAACTGAAATTCTATTTTTTACAATATCTCCAACTTTTACCTTTATTTTAAAATCAAAGGGGACTATTATATCCACTCTTGACCCAAATCGAATAAATCCTAATCTATCACCTCTCTCTACAGATTCCCCTTCTACCATATAACATAAAATTCGTCGAGCAATTAACCCTGCAATTTGTTTTATTTTATATTTCATTCCAGATTCTGTTTCAAACAAAATTTCAGTCTGTTCATTATCCATGGATGCTTTATGGTTCCAGGCTGCAAGGAATTTACCTTTATTATATTTTGAATGAAGCACCGTTGAAGACATCGGAACCGCCTGTTTATGAACATTGAAAACAGAAAGAAAAATTGAAATTTGTTTTGCCTGCCCAACTTCTAAATCATTTACATCAATTATTTGAACTACTTTTCCATCGGCTGGAGAGATAAAAAGTGATTTATCCTCAGGCATTGCATGATCGGGGTCTCTAAAAAAATAAAGACTAAATATAACAAATATAAAATCAAATATAAAAAATGATTTTATCCACATACCTTCTGTTTTAAACGACATAAATCCAAAAATCAACAATAAAATTGATGCTGGAATTAAAATTATTTTTCCTTCAGGAGCTATCATTTTAAATATCCTGCTTTCTTTAAATTAACTAAAATTCGTTCTTCTACAGAGCCAACTATTTTTTCAAAATGTTTACCTGTTAACTGCGAATAAAGTTCAATATAACGCTCAGATAATGTCTCTCGAATGTCTTCTGTTATTTCAGGCGGTTCACCATCACCTGAATACCCTCTTTCTAACAACCATTTACGAATATTCTCTTTGTCTAACATTTTTTGAGATTCGGCATTTGCAAATCTATATTCATATTCATCTGCAATCCAAAATCGACTTGAATCTGGTGTATGCACTTCATCAATAACTATCAGTTCATCATCAACCATTCCAAATTCATATTTTGTATCTACAAGAATAAGCCCTTGTTTAGTCGCCCATTCTTGCCCAATAGCAAATAATTCGAGGGCATATTTTTCTGCTTTCACATAAATTTCTTCGGCTACTAAACCTTGTGAAATAATTTCTGCTCTTGAAATTGGCTCATCATGTAAACCATATTCTGCTTTTGTAGACGGTGTCAAAATTGGTGGATCAAATATTTGGTTTTCTTTTAAACCTGATGGCAAATCAAATCCGTATTGCCCATTTACTCCACTTGAATATTCTCGCCATAAACTACCGGTAATATATCCTCTTACAATTACTTCAACAGGTAATGTTTTTGCTTTTTTAACAACTAAAACTTGTGGGTCTGGTGTAGAAATAATATGATTAGGTACAATATGATTTGTTTTTTCAAACCAAAAATTTGCAATCCGATTTAAAATTTCACCTTTAAATGGAATTGTACTTAATACTTTATCAAAAGCACTTACTCTGTCTGAAGTAATCATAAGTAATTTATCACCTAAATCATAAACATCTCTCACTTTACCTTTATAAGGTTTTCCCAATTCTGGAAAATCAACTATGTCTAATGTATTTATTAATTGTTTTCTTATTTTATTCAATTAAGTCCAATCCTATTATAAATTTTATAAATATTTAGTTTAATTTTTTCCATATCAAACAATTGATCTAAATCTTTACGAGTTAAATATTTTGTTACTTCTGAATCATTTAATAACATTTCTTTAAAATCTGTTCGCTCATCCCATACTTTCATTGCATTTCTTTGAACAACGGAATAAGCATCTTCTCTAGTAAGTCCCGCTTTCACAAGTTCCAATAATACTTCTTGACTAAAAATAAGACCACATGTAAGATTAATATTTTTCATCATATTATCTGGATATACTAATAAATTCTCCATTAAATATATCATTTTATTTAAACTATAATCCATGATTGTTGTGGAATCAGGTAGAATAACTCTTTCAACAGAAGAATGCGAAATATCTCTTTCGTGCCAAAGGGCAACATTTTCAAGACCAACATGTGCATTTCCTCTTAATAATCTTGCCATCCCTGTAATTCGTTCAGTTACAATTGGATTTCGTTTATGTGGCATTGCCGAAGAACCTTTTTGCCCTTTTTGAAAAAACTCTTCTGCCTCTAAAACTTCAGTTCGTTGTAAATGCCTAATTTCAATTGCAATTTTTTCTAATGTTGCTCCAATAACTGCTAATGTTGTTAAATATTCGGCATGACCATCTCGTTGTACAACTTGATTTGAAACAGTAGCCGCTGATAATTCTAACCGTTTACATACTTCAATTTCAACATCAGGGTCAATATGTTGGTATGTTCCAACAGCACCTGAAATTTGCCCTATTGAAATGGCATCAATTGCTCTTTCCCAGCGAATAATATTCCGTTTTATCTCTTCACTCCACATTGCCAGTTTTAAACCAAATGTAATTGGTTCAGCATGTATTCCATGTGAACGACCCATTTGAAAAGTATCTTTAAATTCAATAGCTCTTTTGCATAGAACCTTATGAAATATATTTAATTTCTCTAAAATTATTAGCCCTGCTTCTCTACATTGCAAAGCCAATGAAGTATCTAATAAATCTGAGGAAGTCATTCCCATATGAACAAAACGAGAATCTGGGCCAATAAATTCAGCCATATTTGTTAAAAATGCAATCACATCATGACGAGTTTCTTTTTCAATTTCTAAAACACGTTCAATTCTAAAATCAGCTTTTTCTTTTATAACTTTCCATGATTTTTCAGGAACAACACCTCTTTCACATAACACTTCAGTAACAGCTAATTCTACTTTTTTCCAAATTTCAAATCTATTTTGGTCGGACCATATTCGATCCATATCTACTGTTTTATATCTATCTATCATCTTCTTTCAGCTAACCTTAATATTTTATATTGAACTTCATTATTATGCCAAATTTTTAATTCAATTTCATCGCCTACTTTTAATAAACTTTCATCAATTACTCTTAATATATCATCTCGACTATTAATTAATCGTTCATTCACTTCTAAAATCACATCTCCTGTTTCTAAGCCTGCACGAGCACCTGACGAATTCTTTTCTATATCCGTAACAATTACGCCTTTTGTTGTTGGTAATTTCAAATATCGTTGAATAAATGGATCAACTTTTTGAACATGAACACCTGTTGTAAAATTGCGCTCTACTCGACCATGTTGCTTTAACTCTTCAGCAATATCTTTCACCATATTTATTGGTATCGCAAACCCAATTCCAATAGAACCTTGAGAATAATTATTCCCCGTCATAATAAAAGTATTAATACCAATTACTTCACCCAAGGAGTTTACCAAAGGTCCACCACTATTTCCCTGATTTATAGAAGCATCCGTTTGAATCATATCTTGATATACACTTCCTGATTCCTTTAATCCAAAATCCATGTGTAACCCGCTTATAATTCCCAATGTTGCTGTTGGTTTATTTGAAACATCAAAAAGACCTAATGGGTTACCAATTGCAATTGCCCATTCACCTACAAATAAATCATCCGAATTTCCTAATGGAGCATGTGGAAACCCCGTAATATCAATTTTTAAAAGTGAAATATCTGTTAACTCATCTTGACCAATAATCGATGCATTATATTGTTGACCACCATCTAAAGTGACAATTACTTCATGTGCATCTTGTGTGACATGTGCATTAGAAATAACATAACCATCAGAGGAAACAATAATACCCGAGCCCATAGATTCAACTTTATAAGTCCGTGTATGTGGGAAAAATCCACCCCAAAATGGATCTAAAATTGTACGAGTGCGTTGCCTTTTTAATTGAGTTACATGAATTCCAACAACAGAAGGTGATACTTTTTCAACTGCTTTTGAAATTGCATTTTGCCTTGAATTGACAATTGCTTCAAATTCTTCTTGAGAATACAAAACCCCAAAAAGAATAAATAGGCTAATTAAAATATTATTTTTATTCATATTCTACTTTCCATAAAAAAAGTCCACATGCTGGAGCTCGATAAACCATTATATCATCACTTTGCTTACCATTTAACATCGATTCAAATTGTTTCACTGTATATCGACCTCGAGCCACTTCAACCATTGTACCCACTAAATACCTTACCATATGTTGTAAATATCTATTTGCACGAATTATAAACATTCTATGAACATCATTAATTTCCCAATTTGCGTTAAAAATCGTACAAATTTTATTTTCTACCTCTGAATTTGCTTTACAAAATGAAGTGAAATCGTGTTTCCCAATAATTAAGTGAGAGCATTCAATCAATAACTCATTATTCATTTTACGAGGTAAAAACCATTCTTTATACCGATTTAATGGTGAAAATGATTCTGTCATTAAATAATGATACTCCCTTGCTTTTGCATCAAATCGTGCGTGGAAATTTTCATCGACAAACAAACATTTAGAAATATAAACATCATTTCCAATATTTCCATTTATGGCTCGTTGAATTTTTTCACATTCCATTTCAGTATCAACTTTTACATGGGCAGGCTGAGCCTTTGCATGTACGCCTGAATCAGTTCGTCCAGATCCAATTAAAGTAATTGAATCCGTATTAAAAATTTTCTTTAATGCAGACTCTATTTCACCCTGAACTGTTCGCCCAGATTTTTGGATTTGCCATCCTAAAAAATCAGTGCCATCATATTCAATTACCATTTTGAGGTTTTTTTTACTCAAAACTGAATATTTTGAATTAAATTGTATATATTATGGAAAATTCCCAAGCTTAAATTTATACTTAAACACATTAATAATTTAATGATTTGATAATTGATTTAAATTTTCTTGGAGAATATAAATAATTAAATACAAATTAAGTGTATGTTTATGTGTCAATTTTTCCAATATTTAATTTGAATTTGAATAAAATTTAATCCAATTACTGGAGAACAAATAACAAATTAATATAAAAAATTTAAAATTAATATTTTTTATTGTCGTATTAATAAATTCGATTTTTCCTTCACCATCTTTTTTAAAATCAATCTACAAAACTCCTGTCAAACTTTGGCAAAAGTTATCCTATTCTACACCGTTTTTGGATTGTCAATTTGAACCGTCTTGTTCAAATTATTTTTTACATGCAATTGATTCTACAGGGATTATTAATGGCACAATTATTGGTGCAGATCGAATTGTAAGATGTAATCCTGGGGCAAGGCATTATCATTTGCAAAAAGATAACCCTACATTTTATATTGATGGTCGGATAATTGATTATGTTTCTTTTAAAAAAAGTACAAAAAAACAATCCAATTATGTATATTACTCAATTATTCCAGGATTTGGTCGAGCAAAAATTGGGCGACAAATAGATGGATTATTTAGCTTTTTAATGGTTTCGAGTAGTTTATATAAAGGTCATAAATTCAAAAATACACATCCAAATATTGCAGGTTTTTATATTACATTAGGCTCAATATTTTGGATTTCCGATTTTTATGGGACTTGGCGAACTGCAAAATCAGCAACAAATAGAAATAAATAATTTATATCATTTGTTACATCATTTTGCCTTAATTTAATCCACTATTTAATTTCATTAATTCACTTTTAATTTCGATATGATAAACAAAAAAACAATATTTATTTTAAATTTACTTTTATGTATTGGCTGTAGTTCAATTGTAAAAAAAGTAATTCCATTAAGCCCATTACCTACACCAACGGGTAAATATACAATAGGGACAACACAATACCATTGGTTAGATGATTCACGCCAAGAATGGTTTTCTAAAGAAGATACAACAGACTTCAGAGAATTAATGGTGCAAATATGGTATCCATCGGACCAAAAGCCAACAGAAGAGCCTGTTGCATATATGGATTTTTTAGAGCAACGAATTCCAGAAGTTGCAAAACAAGTTGGTTTACCTAAATTTATGATTACCCAAATAAGTGAAATATCAACAAATTCATATTATGATATTCCAATTTCAAATAAAGAACAACAATTCCCTGTTTTGATTTTTTCTCATGGATTAGGTGGAATGAGAGTACAAAACACAGCATACATTCAAGAATTAGTCAGTCATGGCTATATTATTGCTGCAATGGATCATACTTACGATGCAAATATTACTATTTTTCCAGATGGAAGAAAACGACTTTATGACTCTAATCTACCGGAAGGTTTAACCGATTCAACAGAGGCATATAATATTCGCTATAAACAATTGAATGCTCGGACATCAGATGTTGTATTTGTATTAGATGAATTAGAAAAATTAAATTCAGATAAAAATCACCCTCAATTTTTTAATAAATTAAAATTAGATAATGTTGGGATTTTCGGTCATTCTTTTGGTGGTGCTACCAGTATTTCAACAGCGTATAATGACCCTCGAATTACAGCATGTTTTACTTTAGATGCATGGTTTGAAATAATACCACACCACATTTTAAATTCAGGTTTAAAAACACCATTTTTTCATTTAGGCCAAGAAAGATGGAAAAAACCATTAAATTATAAAAACCGTGACAATCTGATAAAAAATTCATCTGGTCCAAATTGGGTAAGTACATTTTTAGGTTCAAAACATTTCGATTATATTGATTTACCACTTTTCACAAATTATACAAAACGATTTAAATTAACGGGAGAAATTGATCCAATTGCATTTTATAAAACATTAAATGAACTTCATCTCACATTTTTTAATTTTTATATAAAAAAAATAGATACATTTCTGCCAAAATCAATCGATGAAAAAATATCCTTTTTAACAATCGAAAATTCAAATAATACAACGGAATAAACTTTAATTGAATAGAATCTTAAATATTTTCTATGTTATTGCATTTTTTTGGTTTATTGCAATCTTGCTCAAATTAAATGAACAGTTAAGGACAGATACTTTTAATGTTACTAAATTTGAAACAATGGAGTTATTTTTATTTTTAACCATTGTCATTTCCTATTTTATTTACTTTAGAAATTCAAATAAATAAAATATTTTATGAGTATTAATATTAAAACGCTGATTGTTGACGACCATGAAATTATGAGAGATGGTTTAAAGCGTATCCTAAATGCAAGTGATGATATTAATGTGATTGCAGAAGCCTCAAATGCCGAAGAAGCTATTCGCCTTATGAATAAAAATAAATTTGATATGATTATTTTGGATATTTCAATGCCGGGGAAAAGTGGAATTGAATTATTAAGTGATATTAAAAGTATAAATCCTGACCAAAATGTATTGATGCTAAGTTTGCATGCAGAAAAAATATATGCAAAAAGAACATTTCTCGCAGGTGCAAATGGATATATGACAAAAGAAAGCACATCCAGAGATCTTATAAATGCAATTCATAAAATAAATAGCGGTGGTAAATATATTAGTCCCATTTTAGCAGAAATATTAGTGGATTCAATTGGACAAAATGGAAAAGAGCTACCTCACGAACAATTATCAAATAGAGAATATCAAGTATTTGAAATGTTAGCGATTGGTAAAAAAGTATTTGAAATTGCAAAAGAGTTAAATTTAAGTAGTAAAACAGTCAGTACTTATCGTTCTCGTATTATGATAAAAATGAATTCTTCATCAAATACAGAAATAACTCAATACGCAATTGCTAATAAACTGATATAACTTGTAGTCTTTAGTCCTACACCAATTTCAGCTCCTTACTGATTATCGTATATAATTATAAGCTAATATTATATGTATGTGGAATATCGGATAATTTTATGTTAAAGGTTGTGATTGCAGATAAAAATGGTGCAGGTGATTCTGTATTAGCATCAACATTAAGTCAATGGTTTGATTTAGAATGCCATACATTAAATGTTCCAAGTGAAATATTATATGAAACCTCTCAAATAATTCAACCTGATATTTATATATTAAATAAAGGTTATGAAGGATATAGTGGACTATATTTAGTAAAAAAAATTAGGTCATTAAACCCAGAAGCAATTGTCATAATGATTTCTCCTGAAGGTGAATCTATTGTTCATCCCAAATTAAGTGAAATTTCATTAAAACAATTACCACATATTGAAAATATAAATCGCTTACTTATTATACATCAAAGAATTCAAAACCAAACAAAACCAGGAATAAAATTTTATGAAAGAAAATGGTGTTTTTATCGTTTAAATATTTCAAGTTTATTATTTTTAATAATGAATTTAGTTTCTTTTTCCTCCCTTCCTAAAGCGAATCAATGGATTTTGGCGACTGCGGTTTAAAAACCCACATAAATCCTCGCTATTTATTCTTTGTCAAACGAGCGGATTTCGTCCGCTCGTTTGTTTTATAAAAGAAAATCAATAATAAAAGGAATTACTCAATTTGAATGTTCTAATAATAGAAAATTCTAAAATATTAAAAGAAAGATATACAAGGCTACTTTCTTCAATTAATAGTATTGAAATGTTAACCCTTTCAGCATTAACTGACCAATCATTTGACTTTATTAAGAATCTGAACCCTGAAGTAATAATTATCGCTCAAGAATTAGTTACAAGTATAAAAATTAATCTAATTCAAAAAATTAAAGAAAATAATTCAAAAACAATAATTATTAGTCTTTGTTCCAAACCTTTTCCTCAAATTAATGAAAAATATAAAGAATTTGGTGCAGATTATATTTTAGATAAATCCACAGAGTTTAATAAATTATCTGAAATTTTTAAGGAACTAAATTCTAAATACACCAATTAATAAATATTCAATTATTTAAAATTTAACTTTTTATATTTCCAATAATCTATTTATTCTTGGATTGGAGAAAAATGCAATATATTGACGAAATCAAACAACGAATTACTAATAACTTATCATCTGCAAAAATTGAGATTATTGACCAATCCACTCAACATTCTGGACATGGCGATCCAAACAAAGGATCTCATTTTAACGCAATAATTATTTCAACAGATTTTGACGGAATGAATTTAGTTCAACGACATCAAAAAATATATAAAATATTAGGTAAAGATATGGGTAGCCGTATTCATGCTTTTTCAATGAAAACATTTACTCCTAAAGAATTTAGTAATTCATAAAAAAAGGAAAACACAATGAGAAAAATAATCGTACTTTTAACTTTAACCGCTATATTTATTGGATGTGCAGGAAAAAAAGGGCCAGACTTATCGCCCGATGCGTCTCGTAAAACAATTGGAAATATGCCAGAATGGTTTATGAACCCACCAAAAAAAGATGGCTTTAGATATAATGCAGGGACGGCAACAAGCCAAGATATGCAATTAGCAATTGATAAAGCTCGAACTTCTGCAGCAACCACGCTTGCAGGATTTGTTGAATCTGAATGGAATGGACTTGCAAAAAGAGCTCAAGAAGAAACAGGACTTGGCCCAGATTCAGATATTATTGACCAATTTTCAAATACTCAAGAACAAATCATAAGTAAACAATTAAATGATTTATATGTTGCTGAGCAGACTGTTCAGGATGAAAAGAGTGATAAAGGTCGTATTTATCGTGCGTATGTATTGGTCGAATTTAATGAAGGAGCAGCTAATGAACGACTACTTGCTCAATTAAAAGCCAATGAAAAAATTTATAACGCAATTCGTGCAACTGAACTATTTGAAGAAATGGAAGATAAAGTTGCAAAATATCGTGAACGATATAATAAATAATCAATTTATTTAATATTTAATTAATCCCCTTTAGAATTTCTTTAGGGGATTTCTTTATTCATGAAAAAAATCCTCCTTTTTACAATATTTACTTTTATTGGATGTTTATCAAAACCTGAGCCAATTCCCGATTGGGTAATACATACTAAAAATAATCCAGAATTTTGGGAAAGTGTTGGTGTTGGATTAACAAGAGAAACTGCAATAAAACAAGCGACCAATTCAATTGCCTCTCAAATTTCTGTTCAAATAGAATCCAGTATAAAAATGATCAAAATTGAACAAAACTTCAATATAAATGAATATAGCAAATCAATTATTAATTCACGGGTTAATATATCTTTACCAGAAGTGGAAATCGAAGAAGTAATTCTTCATGAAAATTCATGGTATGCAAAGGCATCTTTAAATAAAAAAAAATATTATTCAATTCTAGAAAAAAAACGACAAAATGCAAAAGAGTCTGCATTAAGAATATTAAATCAATCAACTCATCTATCAATTGCTGAAGAATTAAAATCTCTTTTTAAAGCGTATGAAGAAATAAAAAATTATATTGATATTCCTATTTTAGTAAATATTGAAAATAAAAATATAAATTTATATTCTGAAATTATTAGCAGATTTAGAAATACGGTTCAATCAATTAATATTGTTCCAATACAATCCGTTTTAAAATTTAAACCAATTTTACAATTAAGAGAACAAATTCAGTTTAATATTTCATCTAAAAATAATAAATCAACAAATAACCTGCCATTTAAAGTCATATTTATATCTGGAATTACAAATAATAATCTAATTTCTGAAAGTAATAAAGTCAATGTTAAATTAGAGAAATTAATTCCAATAATGCATAGCGATATATTAAACCTACAATTAGATTTATCATCTTTACTAAACATTGCCAATTTACCAACTCAATTTGATTTAAATAATTCCAGTTCAATAACAATTGATATTATTCCTCTAAATATTTTCATTGATTCAGATGAAAAGAATTTAGAAGAAAATTTAAATCCAAATGTACTAACACCTATTATCACACAACATTTCATCCAAAAATATAAAAGTAATATTATTACTAATTCATTAAAATGTGATTTAAAAATCAAATTAAAAGTAAATACTAAAAAGGGGAATAAAGGTTCAAATGATTGGGGAATTTATAAATCCTTTTCAGATTTACACTTTTCTATTTCCTCCTGTGAAACAGATTTTGAATTGTTCCAATTTTCATTGAATCAAATTCAAGGAGCCGATTTTACTTCGCATAAAAATGCAGGTAGCCAAGCTATTAATAACTTGGCCACTCAATTAAAAAATAAGATTTTACCGCTTATGGATAAATCTTTTTCTTTAAATTAATTACAATGTTTTACTAATTTCATTGCCGAATCAAACAATCCATCAATTTTATTTTTTTCAATAAACCATTTTCCATTTTCTTTTTTCTTTGCTGGGATTTTACCACTTTTAACTAAACGGTAAGTCGTAAATTCATTTAATCCCAAATATTCTGATGTTTGTTGAATTGTCATTTTCATAATTTATTTTCCTTTCTAAATTGAACACAGGAGCAAATGATTTTTATTCATTTGCTCCTACTTCATTTACCACAATGAAATTATTTAAACAAAGATAAAACAACTTGTGGAGCAGAGTTTGCTTGACTAAAAGCAGAAACACCAGTCT
>JACNKR010000069.1 GCA_014381925.1 Fidelibacterota bacterium
TGATTTTTTATTAAGTATTGATGTCCCATTTTTTAAGATGGCATCAGCTGATTTATCAAATTTTCCGTTACTTAAACATACTGCTAAAACAGGTAAACCAATGATTCTCTCAACAGGGATGGCAGATATGGAATTGGTTAAAAATGCGGTATCATTAATTTCTGAATATAATCAAAATATCGCAATTATGCAGTGTACTTCTACATATCCTGCTCAGTTTAATGAGATTAATTTGAATGTAATAAAGACGTATCAGGCTGAATTTCCTAATTCAATTATTGGTTATTCGGGGCATGAGCTTGGAATTGCAATCCCTGGAGTGGCATTCGCTTTAGGAGCAAGAATAATTGAGAGGCATTTTACATTGGATAGAACAATGAAAGGTGGGGATCATGCAGCATCTTTAGAGCCTCATGGTTTTGCTAAAATGGTGAGAGATATTGGGCATATTCAAAGTGCAATGGGAATTAGCGAAAAGAAAATGCAGGAATCTGAAAAACCAATATTTAAAAAATTAGCTAAAAGTATTGTTACAGTAAAAGATATTCAACAAGGGGAAATAATTACAAAAGATATGGTTACAACTAAGGGGCCGGGTTCAGGTGTTTCTCCTACAAAAATGAATTTATTAATAGGTAAAAAATTGAATAAATATGTAGCAAATGATGTGGTTATAAAAGAAGAAGATGTGAATTGGAATTCATAATGTCAATAAAAGAAAAAGCAAAAAAAATTAAACTTATAGGAACGGATATTGATGGTGTTTGGACAGATGGAACAATGTATTATTCTCCTGAAGGCGATTTTATGAAAGCATTTTCAACTTATGATGGTATGGCAGTACAAATAGCAAAAGAACATGGATTTGATATTTTAATTATGACAGGTGAAAACTCAGAAATGGTTAAGAGAAGAGCTGAAAAATTAAAAATTGAAAAAGTATATTTAGGTGAAAAAGAAAAGTTAAAAAGATTGAAATATATATGTTCTCGATTTGAATATAGCTTAGATGAAATTGCATATATTGGTGATGATATTAATGATTTAGAAGTTTTGAATGAAGTTGGGTTATCGGGTATGCCATCTTCAAGTCCAATATTAAATGAATTTTCCCCAGATATTATTACAAAAAAAGGTGGTGGTGAAGGAGCATTTAGAGAATTTGTTAATTATATTATAAAATTCAAATAGTTATTCTACCATTACCATTATTAATCCATAACCTAAAAAGCTAAAAAACATTAATGCAAGAATGTATATTTGGTATTTTAATTTTGACCAACCAAACTTTTTTTGACTAAATTCATGCCATAATGAAACAATTGTGGCTAAAATAATCAAACCAAAAAATACCCATATTAAATCCATTTAATCTTCATCCATTGTATTAATGTTAGATTTTTGAACACCAATATGATTGGAAATTTTATCAATCTTTTTTTCTAATTGGTCAATTTTTTGGTCCGTATTATCATCTTGATAAATAAAATTAATAAAGAAACGCCAAATACACCACATTAAAAAATTCCCTAGTAAAAAACCTAATCCAATTGTGTATAAATTTTGAGAGAGATATTTAATCATTTATCATAATTTTTTTCAACTTGAACTCGACCATCTTCACCATACCAAATCCAACTTCCAATCTTTGTTGAGTCCTTGTATTGGCCATACGCTTTTAATTTTGTGTTCTCATGATATTCAACATATTTTCCTTGAATAAAACCCAATTGATACATTTTTTTTGATTTCACATTTCCATTTTCATAGAATTCGGTACATACACCATCTTCTTCCCCTGGTTTAGGGTTCCCAATAATTTGTATTGTTCCTATTTCATTCATCCATTTTAACTGATCAATAACAATTCCATTTTTATAGGTAACTTCCGTTTTTAATTTTCCGTTTTCATAGAATTCAGTCCATGTACCTTCTCGCTTTGAAGATTTATAGAATTCTTTTTGTTTAATTTTTCCATTTTCATGAAAATATTCCCAATATCCTGTTTTGCTTCCATTATCAAAACTACCTCTTGATTTTAATTTTCCATTTTCAAAATAAGTTGTCCATACTCCAATCTTCATCCCCTTCGCTACTTTACCGACAACCATTTTACAGCCATTTTTATAATTTAATTGATGCAGACCATTTTTTAATTTTGAATCATTTGATTTACTAAAAAAATTAATTATATCTCCAAATCCCAATTTATACTCCTTATTGGTTTAATAAATTATTTACTTTATTGCGAATAAGATATTCATCAAATTCTTGAGTTAAATTCTCTTTTCCTGAATATTTCCCCTCTTTAGATATAAAATATAAATCTCTATTGATGGCTTCCCATGAATTCCAAATATCATTATTATTTATATCTTTTACCCAAGGTGTAATTTTATTATCGGTTATTTCAGAAATTGATGTAAAATTATTTTGCCCTACTCCAATGACCATTACTTCATAAGTATTATTCACTATATTTTGGTATTCTTCAAAAATTTGATAAACTAAACCGAACCGATTTATACATGTACTTCAAGTTTCATTATTCGTAAAATAAATCAAAACTACTTTTCCTAAATAGTCTTGTGGTCCAACATCATTTCCAAAAGTTGTTGAGTTTGGATTAATATTTTGTAATGAAAAAGATAAGACTTCACCTTCTTCAATGATATTAATTTTAGGTGGAGATAATGATTCACAAGCTGTAAAGTAGAATGTGATTAAGAAAAGGAGAAATAAAGTTTTAATAAATTTTATGTTATTCATTTGTTTGAGGATAAGATTAATACAAAAAAGGCGTTCAATTGAACGCCTTTGATATCAACTGTAATATAATTTATACAACACCCTGGTCAAGCATTGCATCGGCAACTTTTATAAAGCCAGCAATATTTGCACCTTTTACATAGTTCGTAAAATTATTGTCTGAACCATATATTGTACATTGACTATGAATATCCTTCATGATACCTTTGAGTTTCTCATCAACTTCTTCACGGCTCCAACGAATACGCATTGCATTTTGTGACATTTCTAATCCAGAAACTGCAACTCCACCTGCATTTGCTGCTTTTCCTGGCCCAAAAAGAATTTTATTATCTAAAAATATATCAATAGCACTAGCATCACTTGGCATATTTGCACCTTCAGCGACTGCTATACATCCATTTTCAACTAATAATTTTGCATCATTTTCATCAATTTCATTTTGAGTTGCACAAGGAAGCGCAACATCACATTTAATTGACCAAGGTCGTTCTCCTTTTTTATATTCAGCACCAAATTGGTCTGCATACTCTGAAATTCGTCCTCTGCGATTATTTTTTAAATCCATAATCCATTGTAGCTTCTCTGAATTAATTCCATTCTTATCATATATTGTACCGCCAGAATCAGATAAACTTACTACTTTACCACCAAGTTCAATACATTTTTCCGCAGCAAATTGTGCAACATTTCCAGAACCACTTATTGCTATTGTTTTATTTTTTAATGAATCACCATTTGAGTTTAACATATATTCTGAAAAATATACGCATCCATATCCAGTGGCTTCTGGTCGGATTAAACTTCCTCCCCAATTAAGACCTTTACCTGTAAGCACACCTGTAAATTCATTTCTAAGTCTTTTATATTGACCAAACATATAACCAATTTCACGACCTCCAACTCCAATGTCGCCAGCAGGGACATCAGTCATTGGTCCAATATGACGAGATAATTCGGTCATAAAACTTTGACAAAAACTCATCACTTCATTCTCAGACTTACCTTTTGGATCAAAATCAGAACCACCTTTTCCACCACCCATTGGAAGAGTCGTCAAGCTGTTTTTGAATATTTGTTCAAATCCTAGAAATTTAAGAATACTCAAATTTACAGATGGATGAAACCGCAAACCACCTTTATATGGTCCTATTGCAGAATTAAATTCTACACGATATCCACGATTTGTCATCACTTCCCCTCTATCGTTTCTCCATGGTACTCGAAAAATTATTACTCTTTCGGGTTCTGTAATTCGTTCTAAAATATTTGAATGAAGATAATGTGGATTATCTTGTAAATAATCCCAAATTGATTCAACTACTTCTTTTACGGCTTGAAAATATTCAGGCTGTGCAGTATTCCTGGAAGATAATTTATCCATAAACTCATCGACTGAGTTATACATTTGTACTCCTATAATTATTATTAAGTGTCATTGTCGGTTATTGGAAATCTCGGGTGAAATTCCCATTTATTTTCATTGTGATATTTCAATTAATTCCTGTTTTATTTAAAATAGTACCAATAAAATATGGTATAAATTACACATTAATATTTATTTGTCTCAAATGCTATAAATCAATTCAAGTTATTTTTATACACACTAAATATCTCGTATTTTTAACCCCTAATATAACCAAAGGATATGACTAATTAATGGATATTTCAGTAAAAGAAAGTAAACTAAAAGATTTTATTAAAAGCCCAAAAAGTGCATTGTGGAAACTTGCATTACCGATGATGGCTGGAATGTCTGTTCAATCAATTTATATGCTTGTAGATACTGCATTTATTGGGCATTGGGTGGGGGGTGATGCATTGGCTTCATTAGGATATATTTTTCCAATATTTTTTATTATATTAGGAATTACATTTGGTTTAGGAACAGGCGTAACAACTGTAATTGCCCAATTTATTGGCGCAGAAGATAAAAAATCAGCAGATAATTCAGCTGAACATTCCATATTATTAGCGAGTTTTTTAGGTTTATTTATTCTCATTGGAGGGAATATTTTTGGTACAAAAATATTAGCCATTCAAGGTGCAACTGGTCAAGCATTAGAATATGCCAACGAATATTATCCAATAATGCTTATTGGTTCCGTATTTATGGTTTTTGCAGTTTTTTTTCGTTCCATTTTATCAGGCGAAGGCGATAATAAAATGCCAATGATGGTTTTAGGGGTTGGAACGGTTCTCAATATTATTTTAGACCCCATATTTATTTTTTATTATGGAATTAAAGGTGCAGCAATTGCAACAATGATAAGTCAAATTATTGTATGTTTAATTTTTATATACATGATGTTTTTTAAAGACCATTCATATATTACTTTTGCATTAAAAGATTTTTCATTTAATACTTCTATTTTTTCAAAAATATTTAAACTTGGAATTCCTGCATCGCTTTCAATGGTCATTATATCAATGGGGACAATTTTATTTAATAAAATATTATATTCTACAGATGCAGTTGCGGCATATCAAACCGCAGGAAGGTTAGAACATATGTTCTTTCTTCCTATAATTTCAATTGCACATGCATTGGTAACATTAACGGGGATGTTTTATGGTGCAAAAAGAATTGACTTATTAAATGAAGTTATTAATTATGGGTTAAAAGTGGGATTAGGTTTTTCATTTATATTTGCAACTATTTTCTATTTTTTATCAGCACCTATGATTGGTTGGTTTACTGAATCACAGGAAATTATTAATATTGGTTCAAATTACTTTCATGTACTCATTTTTGCATTTCCATTAATAACAATTGGAATGACAAGTAGTCGCATAATGCAAGGAATGGGGTTTGCCAGCCCTATGTTAATTATTACATTAATGCGGGTGATATTAATTAGTGGTCCACTTGCTTGGTATTTCACTCGAATTTTAAATAAACCAATTGAATTTGTTTGGTATTCAATGTTAATTTCAGCGGTTTTTTCATCTATAACTGCATTTGTTTGGATGAGAAAAATTATATCAAAAAGTCTAATCGAAAAACTATTATAGTATTATGAAAATAATATATGGGATTATTTTATCAATTTCTTTTTCACAAGAAATATTTACTGAGTACCTTGTAATAAATGGGGATACTTTAGATAATTTTATTTATCAAATCCCAGAACAATCAAATAATGAATTAGCTCCTTTACTTGTTGTGTTTCATCAATGGAGTGGTTCTGCAATGTCAACGACATATACACAATTTGATGAAGAAGCATATAATCGTGGATGGTATTTTTTATCACCATGGGGAGGCTCAGGAAATAATTATAATCATCAACAGGCTCAATTTTTGTGGGAGCAAGAAATTTCATGGATGATAGAACGATTTAATATAGATTCTAAGCGAATATATATGGTAGGAGGATCAATGGGGGGTGCATCAGGAGCTATATATGCAAATAATCATTTAGATCCAACTCAACCAATGATTTCGGCTACAGCATCAGCATCTGGAATTCTTGACTGTGAACGGCGATACTATGAAATGGATGGAAATAATAGTATGATGGAATGGTTTGGTGGCTCACCGGAAGATTTTCCATTTGAATACCATCGAAATAGTGCTGTCTATTTTGGTGATTTAAATCAAAGTATGCATTATAATTTACAATATACACCTATATATTTAGATTTTGGTGCAACGGAAGCACACCGTGGCCACGCTGAAGATTTATATGAATTGTTAATCGGTTATAATCAAAATATGTGGATTGAAACTGCGCCTGAAAATGGACACGGGTTTTCGGTTATTGATGAATTTCATGCTTGTAATTGGTTAAGTCAATTTGAATTAATTGATAATCCTGAAAAAATAAATGTGAAATTAGATGAATCGAGTAGAGCTTATTGGATTGAATCCTTAAACCAATTTGATGAGAATAATTTTATTTCATTAGAAATTGAAAAAGAATATACTTTAAATAATGGAATTGGATTAGATAATAAACTTATAATTTCAATAGAACAATTTGAAAATACAGACTCTTTAGTTTTACATATTATGGATGAATGGATTGATCGAATTCAATTTGATTGTAGCGAAGAATATGAAGATAAAGTAATTGGAATTACAGGACATTTTATAGAATATTTAGAAAATTATCAGATTATAAATGATTGGGAAACACAACAATTCCAAAATCCGGGTGATGTAATTTGGGTTAATTCTAATGAATTTTTCGGCGGTGGTGAAAATTTATATTTTGAATTCTTTTATTCTACTTCCGATATAAATGCCGATGGGATTTGGGATATTAATGATATTTTATTATCAGTTAATTTTATTTTAGGTAATGACAGTTTATTAATGTTACAACAAAATTTTGCCGACTTAAATAATGACAATTTAATAAATATTATTGATATATTATTAATGATTGAAATAATTTTGGATTAGTTTAGTGTCTTTGTAATAATTAAATAGTATATAAAACCAAGTCTGAAAATAATACTTCCTTCCATTTTAGAATCTTTACAACCACCGTTAAATATAATAATAATAATATCTATGGAATTTCCAAGTTGTATCTACATACATAAATGGGCGTGGAATTCTATTTGGATAAAATACTTTTTGAACTAAATGCAACATAACTGCTTCATTTTTTCTATACTTAGATTCATCGGAGTATATAAAGTATTAACATAAACTATTTTTTAAACTGTGAAATGCGAAGTATATTTTATTAGTTTTTCAGTCTAAATTACATTTCCCCAGCATTAATCGATGCATGTTCATCATTAATCCAATTACCAATAAATTCATAGGCTTTATGGAATTCTTCAATCGTTGCAATCATTATTATTAAATCCTGATCTACACCTTTTAAATCATGGACATAATCAGGAAGTAGTCCTTCTGTTTTAAAACCAAGTTTTTGGTATATTTCTTGTAACTCAGTTTGGGGGCGCATTATTTTTGTAATTACTTTAGAAACATTTTTACTTATTGCTATATCATACAAATCTTTAGCCAATGCATATTGCACGCCATTGCCAAATTGATTTGGTGAAATTACAAGTCTTAATTGTGCCTCTCCTTTTTTCCAATTTGAAGTTGCAATCTCTAAAGAACTATCACCTAAAATTTTATCATTTGAAATAGCAATTCGTCTAATAATTGTACCATCCGTAGCTTTATTTATCCGTTCTTTTAAATGTTCTTTTTGAGTTACATCACTTCTAAAATATCTACGAGTTTCAGCTGGTATAGAATTAAAAAAGGCATATGATTTTTCTAAATCATCGATTTCTAAATTTCGAATTAATATCTTTTCATTGTTTTTAATATTATAAATTTTTTCCATTTACCCCTCTTATTAAATAATTCCAGCTAATTCTTGTAATCGATGCCAATTTGATAATCGATCTTCTTGAGATTTTATCAATGCTTGGTTTGGATTTCCATCCTTATCAAATTGTTTAGAAAACCGCCCCTCTGTTTTAGCAAAATAAATAAAATCAATTTGTTCTTTTGTTTTAGGGTTAACATACCATTCTTTATTTTTTGCTGGATTACCTTGTAGAGAAAGGCGTTCAGAAAACTTTTCCCCATTTCTTGGGTCATATATAAAAACAGGGAATGTTCTGGAATCTGCTGCCAATTTTGCTTGATGCATTGCCATATCATCTGCAACGCCATGTTCTGGTTGACAGGTTGTATATACATTAATTACAGAAGGTCCATTGTATTCATTTGCTGACATAATTGCTTTATAAAAATGGTTTGTATGTGCACTCGTAGTTTGAGCCACAAAAACATCTGGATGCATCATGCAAATATTAGCAATTTCTTTTCGCAGTTCAGTTTTACCTTGAACTGATTTTCCATGGAATGCCATTTTAGCATTTTGCCCTAAATATGTTGCTGTAGAAGCTTGTCCACCTGTATTTGAATAACCTTGTGTATCTAAAATTAATACATTGATATTCATACCTGATGCTAATAAGCGAGATAGAGATTGAAATCCAATATCTAACATTGCACCATCCCCACCAATACACCATATTTTTTTATCTTCCCATCCCATTTGGTTCCATTTTGCTCTAATTCCCATTGCATCAGCGGGAGAATTTTCAAAAAGCGAATTTGTCCAAGGAACTAAAAATGGATTATATGGATAAGTTGACCCATAAACTGTATTACAGCCAGTAGAAGCTACTAACCCAATACTTTCCTTTCCATAAACAAACCCAGTTGCCGCAAGCATCATCCGGAGAGCAGTTACTTCACCACATCCCATACATGAGCCTGCTCCTCCCGTAAATAAAAGAGAGTCTTTAGCCAACATCATATCAACCAAAACTCTTTCATTTATATATTCAGAAGGAGTACTGCCGACTTCATTAAAGAATTGAAATGCTTTATTATATTTAGGAATTGTGTCATCCTGTTTAGAAATCATTGAAAGAGCATCATGGTCACCACATGCATCTACACATTCTGCACATCCCTTACATTTTGTTGGGTCAATAAAAATACCAAATTTGGCAGGTTCTTTACCTTGTTTTTCAGGTGTTTTATAGAATTTTTTAGTTGTTGCCCAATGAGAGTTTGTAAATTCATCATTAAAATCAGACAATTTACTTTGTAAATCTGTTTGAGGAATTGCTTTTGCTAAAATAGCAGTATCAGGACATTGTGTTACGCATTCCATACAGGCCACACAATTCACAGAATTAAAATGTGGAATATCTGGAGCAATATAACTAAAATCTCTCAGTAATGCCGTTCCAGCAGGAATTATACTTCTTGCTGTAGATATTTCAGAATCTAAACCAATTTCTGCCGAACCATTATTATAAGCCCCAACAATTCGATTATTGAAATCTTCAACATCAAGAATATCAAAAGCTGATTTATTATTTTGTTTAGAAATCACTTTATTCATTTATTCTCTCCTTGGTGTGAATTTATTATCTCTAAAGGAACTTTAATAACTTCTGTGAATCCTCGCCTAACAGCATTTAAGTTATCTTGTACTACTTGTTCCCCTCGTTTCCCAAAATATTTCCGAATAGATTTCTCAACTCCTATCATTAAATCATCTTCAGTTAGGCTAGATTTTTTATAATATGGTGTTGATTGAAGAAATACACCTAATAAAACGATTCCCTGCATTCTCTGTCTGAGATCTGGTTTACTTGAAACTTCTTTGGCTACTTTAACCATATCTAAAGCCAATACATTTATTTCATCTTTTTGTATTTTATTTTGAGCCCAATTTGGAAAATCACTCCAAATTTCTTTGGGATCTATTTTATTTGTTTGTACAAATAATAAACCACCTTTTTGTAACCCATTTAAAGGATTTGAAAGGTTAAATGCATTAATATCATTTAATGGTACAAATTCAACAAATTCCAACTCATTATGTGTTTTAATTGGATCAGGACTAATTGTTAAATAATAAGTTGTAGGTAATCCTTTTTTTTCTGAACCATATTTTGGATATGCTTGAACATATAAATCAAATAAATCAGCAACAATTGTTGCCATAATTTTATTTGTGGTAACTGAGCCATAACCACCTACAGAATGTCCACGCATTGAGAATGCACCCTCAGGTCTCACATCAATTCGTTCTTCAGAATCGAGGCCAAGTTCATGTTTTATTCCGATTGCAAAATATTTTTTTTCATTATTTATCATATTATTGTAAACGGAAATAATATCAGATGGTCGAATATCTCTAGAACCTAATCCTGCTGATCCTGAATATATTTTTGGAATTTGAATATTATTGGTATCATTATGTGAATAATAATCTGTAAAAGAAGATTTAATCTCCATAGTTAATGGATTGCTCTCTGCAAGCGGATTATCCATTCTTTCAAGTATAGTAATGCCTTTTAAATGCTTTAGCATTTTAACAATCTTATTTCCCGGGAAAGGTCTAAACGAGGTAATATTTAATAAACCAACTTTTAATCCATTTTCTTTCCTAAGATAGTCAATTGTTGCCTTTGTAGTTTCCATCATACTTCCCAAACCTATAATTGCCCATTCTGCATCATCTAATTTATAAGCTGTCACAAGTTTATATTCTCGACCTGTTAATTCATAAAATTCATTCATTGAATTTTCAAGAATCGATTCTATCTTATCTGTATAATTTCGTTGAGCAATTTTACCTTTCATATATGAATCTTGGTTTTGAACTACTCCAGTCATCACAGGGTGATAGGGGTCCATAAAGTTAACTAATTTATCTTGAGGCTTTGAAATATATTCATCCATTAATTCAGGTTCAGGAAGTAGTACATTTTCGATTGTATGGGTTGTTAGAAATCCATCCATAATATTAAAAAATGGAGTACTTGTAAGTTCTGCTGTTTTTCTTGCAATAAGTGCTAAATCACCTGCTTCTTGTACATTTTGTGAAAACATCATTCCCCATCCACAATCTGAAACTCCCATGACATCATCATGTCCTGCATGTACATTTAGAGATTGAGAGGTTAATGCTCTAGCGCCAATATGAAAAACAATAGGTAGTCGCTTCCCAGAAATAGTATATAAAACTTCTTTCATTAAAATTAATCCTTGACCAGAGGTGAAATTTGTTACACGGCCTCCAGCCAATGCAAAGCCTTCACATGTAGTAGCAGCACTATGTTCGGATTCTAATTCAATAAAAGCTAATTCTTCTCCCCAAATATTTGTACCACCATTTGATACTATGGCCTGATAACCTGATCCCATAGTAGTTGAAGGAGTAATTGGATATGCACATGCACCTTGTGTAATATGTGTTTCTACCCAAACTACAATTGCTGAACCATCAGAAGTTGATTTAAGTCCAGGATATTTAATTTTTTTCATATGAATCTACTTATTATTTATTTAATAAAAATATATTTTTATATCAAAAAATATGAATTTGTCGGTATGTGAAAATTAAGATTAATTTCAAATGATAAAAAAAGAGATAATAATAAATCTTTTAAAAATATTGTTAGGTTATTGCTTAAATATCAGGTCTTAACAATTAGGTAATTATTGATGAAAATTCTTAAATTTATAGGTTTATTCAGAAGCTAATATTAATAAATGAAAATAGCATTTTTAACAGCAGGTGGGCTTGCCCCATGTCTTTCATCTTCAATTGGACGATTAATTGAACAATATGAAACAACTATACCAAATTCTGAAATGATTGGATATTTAAATGGTTATAAGGGATTATTACTTGGTAATTCAATTCAATTATCTGACAATGTAAAACAAAATTCACATATTTTATATAATTTTGGTGGAAGCCCAATTGGTAATAGTAGAGTGAAATTATCAAATGTAGATGATTGTATAAAAAATGGTTATATTCAGGAAGGTGAAAACCCATTAGAAGTTGCTTCTAAGCAATTAGTAAAAGATGGTGTGGATATTTTACATACAATTGGTGGGGATGATACAAATACAACTGCATCTGACCTTGCAACTTATTTAAATGATAATGGTTATAATTTAACGGTTGTTGGATTACCTAAAACGGTTGATAATGATGTATATCCAATTACGCAAACTTTAGGTGCGTGGACAGCATCTCAACAAGGTGCATTGTTTTTTAGAAATATTGTGAATGAAAATACAACAAGTAGTAGACATTTGATTATTCACGAGGTAATGGGTCGTAATTGCGGATGGTTAACTGGTGCAACAGCATTAGAATACAGAAAATTACTTCAAAGTGAATCTTTTTTACCAGATATTTTATTGGATAAAAGTAGATGGGATATTGATGCTGTTTATATTCCTGAAATGGAAATTAATATTTCAGATGAAGTTCAGAGATTAAAGCATAAATTAGATGAAAAAGATTCTGTAAATATTTTTTTAAGTGAAGGTGCAGGGTTAAATTCAATTATTGCTGAAATGGAATCTCAGGGTGAAAAAGTAAACAGAGATGCATTTGGCCATGTAAGGTTAGATGAAATAAATCCTGGAAAATGGTTTGGAAAGCAATTTTCAAAAAAAATAAAAGCTGAAAAAACACTTATTCAAAAAAGTGGATATTTTGCAAGGTCATCAGCACCATGTCAGCAAGATTTAGAACTGATATTCAAATCCGTAGATTTTGCAGTAAAATCAGCATTGGATGAAGTGAGTGGTGTTGTTGGAATGGATGAAGATTATAATAATGAAATTCGATGTATTGAATTTAATCGAATAAAAGGTGGGAAGTCATTTGACTATAAAGTTGATTGGTTCCAAAATTTATTAACAGATATTGGTCAGCCAATAGAAAAAGGAATTTGTAATGAAATATCGTGAAGAATTAATAGAAATCGCCAATTTAATGGTAGCTACGGGAAAGGGAATTTTGGCCGCGGATGAAAGTAATCCTACCTGTGGAAAGCGGTTTGATCAAATAAATTTAGAATCATCTGAAAATTCTCGAAGAAGATATCGGAATATGTTATTTACAACTCCACATTTAGAAGATTATATTTCAGGTGTTATATTATTTGATGAAACAATTAGACAGTCCACATTTGATGAAATACCATTTCCAAAATATTTAGCAAGCAAGGGCATATTGCCTGGAATAAAAGTAGATACAGGAGCAAAAGAATTAGCACTACATAAAAATGAAAAAGTGACTGAAGGTTTAGATGGTTTACGAAATCGACTCATTGAGTATCGAAGTTTAGGTGCAAAATTTGCAAAATGGAGAGCTGTTATTACTATTGGCGATGGAATTCCAACTGACGCATGTATAGAAGCGAATGCACATGGTTTAGCTCGATATGCTTCATTATGCCAAGAACAAGGGATTGTACCCATTGTTGAACCCGAAGTTTTGATGGATGGAGATCATTCCATTGAAACATGCTTTAAAGTAACAGAAAAAGCTCAAAAAGCATTATTTAAACAACTTGAGATTCAAAATGTATTACTTGAGGGCATTATTTTAAAACCAAGTATGGTAATTTCAGGAACTGAATGTGTAGAACAGGCGAGTATTGATTTAGTAGCATCTGAAACGGTGAGATGTTTGAAAAATAATGTTCCTCGTTGTGTTCCAGGTATTGCATTTTTATCAGGTGGGCAATCGGATGAATTGGCTACTTCACATTTACATTTGATGAATGAAAAATTTAAAGCTGAACTTCCATGGGAATTAACTTTTTCTTATGGGAGAGCATTACAGCATCCAGCGATAATGGCTTGGTATGGAAAAGATGAAAATGAATCAAATGCTCAAAAGATTTTACATTATAGAGCTAAGTGCAATGGCTTGGCTAGCAAGGGTGAGCATTGTAAAGTATTTGAAAAGGAATTAGTATAATCCACATAATCACTGTGATAAGTGTCACAGGTATTGAGTATGAAAAGGAATAATGATTAATATTACGCATTGGGCTTGGAAAATTCTAAGGTGATGTAATAAATTGTTGTTGGTATTTTTTGCTAAGATACCAATTTATAGCATAAAAAAAAGATGGAAGTAAGATATTTTGAGATATATAGGGACAGAAATGAATAAAAAATTAATTAAATTATCAATTTTTGCAATATTATTTGTTATACCAATTTTTGCATCAGTTGAAATTTCACTTGTGAATTTTAATGGAGATTTGACTCCAGGTAGTAGTGGTACTGCAGATATATATTATAATTCAGATGAAGATATTGGAGGAATTCAGTTTGATATTTCAGGTGCAAGTTTTATAAATGGTAGTGGCGGTGCAGTAACAGATGCGGGTTATATCATTTCCACCTCCGCTTCTACTTTGTTAGCTTTTTCCTTTTCAGGGGCAACTATTTCAGCGGGTTCAGGCGTTTTAGTAAGTATAGAATTTGATAATATTGGTGATGAAGTTTGCATAATTGAACCTGTGATAGCAACTCCTGGGGGTTCTACAATAAATACAGTTTTAGTAGATAATTGTTATTCTGGATCTAATTCAATAGTCGGCTGTATGGATGTAAATGCATGTAATTTTGATGCTGAAGCAACAGAACCGGGCGATTGTACTTATCCTGAAAGTGGATTTGATTGTGATGGGAATTGTGTAATTGGCGAAGATTGTGAAGGTGTTTGTGGTGGTTCTGCCGAATTTGATGAATGTAGTGTTTGCAGTGGTGACAATTCTTCATGTGCTGATTGTTCTGGAATTCCAAATGGAAATGCTGAAATTGATATGTGTGGAGTCTGTGATAATGATATTACGAATGATTGTATTCAAGATTGTACAGGTGAATGGGGTGGCACTTCTGTAATAGATGATTGTGGTATTTGTAATGGAAATAATGATTGTTTAAATGAAAATCATTATAATGTAACTATTGGTAATACAGGTGTTAGTCAATTAATTATACTTGAAAATACCATTACAGAATTAGTAATTGGTGATGAAATTGGAGTCTTTGATTTAAATGGAATTTTAAATGATGGCGATTGTGAAACTGTTCAAGGTGAATTATTAGTAGCTTCGGGTATTTGGATGGGTAATCAATTAGATTTTTCTGCGATTGGATCAATTGATTTTTGTGACATTGGGGGAGAACAACAATCGGGATTTGTTTCTGGAAATTCAATTGAGATACGGGTTTGGCGTGATGGAGAAGAAATAATACCCAATATTGAATATTCTTTTGGTGATGGGGAGTTTGGTGAATTATTACCTGATGTAATTTCTGAAATTACTCTCTGTAATGGGATAGTTGATGAATGTGGTATTTGTAATGGTGATAACTCAACTTGTGCTGATTGTGTGGGGATACCTTTTGGAAATGCAGAATTAGATTGTGCAGGGATTTGTAATGGTTCCACCGTTTTAGATATTTGTGAAATATGTGGTGGAGATGACTCTTCTTGTTCTGGTTGTATGGATATTGGTGCAAATAACTATGATGTAGAAGCAATTTTTGACGATGGTACTTGTGAATTTCCTGTGATTGAAATTGAAGAACCTGAAGAATTGACTTCTTATGATAGTTCAGTAGATATTGATATTCCTGAAGTTATATTAACAGATGTTTCAGTAGATATTGACATTCCAGCAGGAGCTTTAGATGTTCCCGAAGGTACTGAAGTAACACTTGAAGCCTCAGAAGTTTCTGAAAATGAGTTACAAGATATAATTGATAATTCATCTTCTTCAGATGCAGGTGTTGAAGTTTTTGAAGGAATTTCATTTGAAGCGACGGATGAAAATGGTGACCCTATTGAATTGGCAGATGGTGCAACTTTAGATGTGACATTATCATTTACCCCTGAAAGAAATGAATATGATTTAGGGTATATTACTGAAGATGGTGAAATTGTCGCACTTGGCGCTAATTGTATTGATAATGGTGATGGCTCCTGGACATGTGCAGGTGATGGTCCTGGATTTGGTTCATATATAGTATATTCATTTGATCCTGTAGCAACAATTTCAGGTTGTACATTGATGTCAGCCTGTAACTATAATATAGATGCAACTATGAATGACGGATCTTGTGAATGGCCAACAGGGGTTTATGATTGTGATGGTAATTGTATGAATGATTCTGATAGTGATTTAATTTGTGATGAAAATGAAATTATGGGATGTAATGATATTGGTGCAACTGATTATAATCCAAATGCAACAGAAGATGATGGATCTTGTAGTTATTTAAATGGATATAGTCCTTATTATGGACCACGAACAGATTGGGTTGTAACAGTATCAACTCAACAGGGCTTTGTTGTAATTGATGATTTAACATTAAATGGAAGTATAATTGAATCGGGGGTAGAAAATGGTACTTCAACCGGGGGATGTCCAGATGGAAATTGTGATATTCTTTCTGCAATGTATAATGGTGCTTCCGTGGGATGGAGTTATTGTACTGTAATTGGTGGACAAATTACTGTTGCTGTGAATTTTAAAGATGCTAATACACCAGGTCTAGAAAATTATCCTCAATATGTTGGAGGTGTTTTTCATCCGAATGTAACATTTAACTTTTATGATTCAAGTGAAGAAATTGTATATTATAATGTAATGTCAGCTAGTCCTGTTATTCAAGGTTTAGAAAATATTGGTTCAATAGATATTACAGGCGATGGCCCATTTCAAAGTTGTGATGGGTTTCAGTTAGGTGAGAATAATTGTTTTGCTCAAGAGCCTGGTTGTCCATTATCTTATGATTTAGAATTCAACCCTAATGCTGGAATATCGGATTGTAATAATTGTAGTACTTTTTATTCTTTTTGTGGGTGTACTGATCCAACAACCCCAAATTATAACCCCGATGCATTAGTAAATGATGGTACTTGTCAGTATGGGTTTTCATTTACTCATAATTTAAACTTTGGTAATAACCTTATTAGCTTCCCAGGAACTTTAGAAGATAATAGTTCACAATTATTATTAGAAGGATTAATGAATAATGGACCTGAAGTTGTATTTTTATTAGGACAAGGTGTGGGTTTATTTAATACAACTGATGGTTGGTCAGGAAATTTAAATTATGTAAATGAATTTTCAGGCTATTGGATAAATGCAGAAGATATTGGATTTGCAGTTGAAAGCCCATATCCATGGGAAATTGAATTTAGCTCAGCAATTGAAGCCTGTACAGATTATTCAATTAGCTTTGGTAATAATTTAATGTCTTATCGCTGGGGGACTGGAAATTCATCTACAATGGATGCACTTGGTGGTGTAGATTTTGCAACTGAAAACTTTAACTTTATTCTTGGTCAAGGAGTTGGCTTATTTAATACAAATGATGGATGGTCAGGAAATTTAAATAATTTAATTGAAGGTAAAGGATATTGGTTAAATATTGAGAATAGTTCTATTGATTTTAAATGGG
>JACNKR010000050.1 GCA_014381925.1 Fidelibacterota bacterium
GAATCCAGCTATGCTGGACGGCTTTGCCGTATTCCATAGGGGTTGACCCTCCCGATGAGGAGTTTTTGGGTGAGAGAATAGATAATTGAAAATAACACAGAACCCAAAAACTATCGGGATGAGCGAAGCTCATTTGACACTTTATCCTGAGCCAACCCTTCGGCAAACTCAGGGTAAACAAAGGCTCAGGATCGATTTTTGTGAATGGAAATATAAGAAATAGTATGGTTTTTAAGAAAGTGGATTTGTCCTCTTATCAAAAGTAAAAAAATATGATATATCAAAGTAAAACTCTGTAGGAGCAATTTATTTGTAATATTAAAATCGATTAAAAAAGTTCTATCGGAGCGATCTTAGTAAAATTAATCATAAGAACTCAATCATTTTATTTTAAATAAATTAAATTGGTTTTTTAAGAATTAATAATTCAAAAAGAGTTTTAAATAATTATTCATTTTACTTGGCTGAATTTTTATCATTATCGTATGTTACAGGCACTTAAAATTAACAATAAAAGGGTGATAGCATGTCATTTAATACAATTTCAAAAATGTTTACTAATGTAGTTAATCAATTTCCAGAGAAAGAGCTCTATTTTTATAAGCATAATGATGAATGGATTGGCTTAACAGGAAATGTAATTAAAGGAACAGTTGAAGAAATTTCCTTTGGTTTAAAATCAATTTCAGACGAACAATTTAATTCAGCAATTTTATCTACAAATACCCCACGATGGGCAATGTCTGATTATGGGATTATATGCTCAGGTGGTTGTACCGTAAGTATATATCCAACATTAATTCCATCTCAAATTGAATTCATATTAAATGATAGTCAAGCAAAAGTTGTATTTGTTGAAAATTCAGATCAAAAAGATAAAGTTTTAGAGATTAAAGATAATTGCCCAACACTTGAAAAAATAATTGTAATGGATGATTCACATAAAAAAAGTGATGATTTAATCATGAATTTTATGGATTTTTTAAATGCAGGAAATGAGTTTGGGAAAAAATCAGAAAGTACATTTGAAGATCTTGTCGAAGTCGCAAATCCAAATGATTTATTAACATTAATTTATACTTCAGGAACAACGGGTAACCCTAAAGGAGTAATGTTAACTCATCATAATTTGGTAAGTAATATTATTTCAACATTAAATGGTATTAATTTTACAGAAAAAGATGTATTTTTATCATTTTTACCACTCAGCCATGTATTTGAAAGAATGGGGGGACATTTTACTGCATTTAGTCAAGGTTGCCAAGTTTATTATGCTGAAGGAATTGAAAAAGTAGCTGATAATATGGGTGAAGTTAAGCCAACTTTAATGATGAGTGTTCCTCGATTATATGAAAAAATGTACACAGGGGTAATGGCAAATGTAAAAGCTGGCTCACCAATAAAACAAAAAATATTTAATTGGGGAATTGTAACAGGAACCAAATTACTTGACTTAAAACTTGCAGGAAAGCCAATTCCATGGTGTTTACAAAAGAAATTTGATATTGCAAATAAATTAGTATTTAGTAAGATTCAAGCCAGAGTTGGAGGAAGATTACGGTTTTTCATTTCAGGTGGTGCACCTTTAGCTCAAAAAATTGGAGAATTTTTTGGAGCCGCGGGAATAACAATTTTAGAAGGATATGGATTAACGGAAACTAGTCCAGTATTATGTGCAAATGTACCTGGGGCAACAAAATTTGGTACTGTTGGCCAAGCCGTAAAAGATGTGGAAATTAAAATTGCCGATGATGGTGAAATTATTGCTCGTGGTCCAAATATTATGAAAGGTTATTATAATAATGATGAGGCAACGAAAGAAGTTTTGGATAGTGATGGTTGGTTTCATACAGGAGATATTGGTGAAATAGATCCTGAAGGATTTCTGAAAATAACTGATCGTAAAAAGAATATTTTAATTACTTCACAGGGTAAAAATATTGCACCAGCACCAATGGAAAATGCATTAATTACCTCACCATATATTGAACAAATTGTTGCTCTTGGAGATAAACAAAATTTTGTAAGTGCATTAATTGTACCTTCATTTGAAAATGTTGAAAAATATTTATCAGAAAGAGGTATTTCACTTTCAGGGAATCAGGCAATGGTTGACCATGAAGAGGTTATTTCCTTAATTAATAATATTGTTGAAGAAGAAATGAAAAACTTTTCAAAATATGAACGAATTAAGAAAATTGCATTATTACCTAATTTATTAACACTTGAAAAAGGTGAATTAACACCAACATTAAAAGTTGTTAGACGAATTGTAGTGAAAAATTATAGTGATTATATTGAACAAATATATAAAGATACGGACTCTTTTAAATAAACAATTAAGAAAGAATATAATTGGCAATAACATATAAGGATGCTGGTGTTGATATTGATGCCGGTAATCAAGCAATTAAAAGTATAAAATCACATGTTCAATCAACATATAATAATAATGTTTTAACTCAGATAGGTGCCTTTGGTGGTGCATTTGCGTTTGATAAGGATAAATTTAATAATCCAGTTTTAGTTTCAAGTGCTGACGGAGTTGGGACAAAATTAATGGTTGCAATTCAACATGGAAAACATGATACAATTGGTCAATGTCTTGTCAATCATTGTGTTAATGATATTCTTGCATTAGGTGCTCGTCCATTATTTTTTTTAGATTATTTTGCTGCTGGGAAATTAAATAATTTAACTTTTGAATTAGTGGTAAAGGGGCTTGCAATTGCATGTAAAGAAAATGAATGTGTATTAATTGGTGGTGAAACTGCAGAAATGCCAGGCATGTATCTTGGTGAAGATTATGATTTATCTGGTACAATTATTGGAGCTGTTGAAAAAGATAATATTTTATCAAATCGACCTGCAAAACAAGGTGATATATTAATTGGTCTCCCATCAAATGGTTTACATACAAATGGATATAGTTTAGTGAGGAAAGTGTTTGAAAAAAAATACAACTTCTCTGATTATATTTCTGAATTTAACCAATCTTTAGGTGATGAATTGTTAAGAGTTCATAAATCATATTTACCTATTATGGATAATATTTTGGATAAACCATGGTTGCATGGAATTTCGCATATTACAGGTGGTGGCTTAATTGAAAATACAAATCGAATTCTACCTGAAAATTGTGAATTGAAAATAGATTGGTCTGCTTGGGATAGACCTGCTCTTTTTGAAATTATTCAATCGACGGGAAAAGTACCTGAAGATGATATGAGAAGGACATTTAATTTAGGTATTGGATTAGTTGCAATAATCGATAAAAACTCAGTAGATAAATTTACAAATCACCTTGATAATTTAAATGAATTGTGGTTTCAAATTGGAGAAGTTACCCAAACAAAATAATGAAAATCACAGTTTATGGTGCAGGAACATGGGGAATTGCTCTTGCTGAATTGTTAGCACAAAATGAACATGAAGTTAATGTTTGGCATTATAAAGAAGACTTTATAAATAAACTTAAAAAAAGTCTAATCCATCCAAATTTAAATTCTCATCGAATATCAAAAAAAATAAATTTTACACATGAAATCCAATTCCAATCAAATGTAGAAATAATTGTTATTGCAATTCCTACTCAGACAATACGGGGATTTCTTAAGAAATTAAATTTTACGAAAAATAAACCAATCATCGTAAGTGTATCTAAAGGCTTGGAAAAAGAAACTGGAATGACGGTGTCTCAGGTGATTTATGATGTGGCTAAGTTACCTTCTGAGAAGATATGTGCACTTTATGGGCCAAGTCATGCTGAAGAAGTAATGAAGAAAATTCCAACTGCTATTGTATCTGCGTCAAAATGTACTGAAACAGCGGAATTAATTCAAAAAGTTTTTTCAAATCAGTTTTTTAGAGTTTATAGAAGCAGTGATATTATTGGTGTAGAATTTGGTGGGAGTATAAAAAATGTTATATCTATTGCCTCAGGAATTTGCAAGGGTATCGGTTTTGGTGATAATACAATTGCAGCATTATTAACTCGGGGAACAAAAGAACTATCTCAACTTGGTTTATTATTTGGTGCAAAACGAGAAACTTTTTTTGGATTAAGTGGAATGGGTGATTTAATTGTTACTGCGACAAGTAAGCATAGTCGCAATCGACAAGTTGGAGAATGGATAGGTGAGGGGTTTACCTTAGATCAAATTTCAAAAAAAATGAATATGATAGCTGAGGGCGTAGAAACAACAAAGGCTATTAATAGTTTAGTAAAGCAGAATAAAATCGATATGCCAATTTGCAAGGAAGTTTATCAGATTTTATTTAAAGGGAAAAACTCAGTGATTGCGATGGGTGATTTAATGACTCGAAAATTAACGACTGAATATTCTAATAATAGTCTACAAGATTAAGCTGATAGATCTTCTAATTTAGAGCATTCTTTAAAGAAAAATAAGTGAGTCAATATGATCTACAATTACAAATAGGTTTGTAGGTATGGATTTAAGATAATTCACTTGTAATCCATATATTTACGCGTCAAATTTTATTTATTTATGATTATTTTAACATGATTTTATTCACTTAAATTATATACCTTCATTTTAATAAAAATCAATTGAAACAAGTAACTTTAATTTCTATATCAATATTTCTTTTTGGATTATTTTTCTTCAGAGATAATAATTCAAATGCCGATACTCAAGTTGTATTGAGAATTAATGGAATGTTGAATAGTCAATTACAATTAAATCTTGAAAATGAATTTAGAAATTTATCTGGCGTAGAATATTGCAATTCATCACTTTCAACAAAAACTATTATTCTAAATATTGACGAAGAGTCAATCGGTGAAAAAGAATTGCAAAAAACATTAGACAAATGGGGTTGTTCTATAATTAATTTGGATTTTACTAAATTATATTAGCTTTTTTGTTTTAATATAAAAGTACATCCTGAAATTACCATTTCTTCTATAATTGGAATTCGCATCCAATTTGCAAACTTAGTTTTAATTCCATATCTAATTTCATGACTTGGGCGAATAAAATATCTTTCTGAATTACAAATTTCTAGGTCACTACTTTCTATTAACTTTTTAAAATTTCGAATAGTCATTTTACTATCTTTTATTTCTTCTAAGTCACTCCATTTGTTTTTTTGATTTGAAATGTATAATAGAGATTTAATAATAAATTTTGGAAGCCATCCTAAAAATGGAATTACTTTTAATGGTAATTTTAAAAATGCTTGCTGGTGTAATCCAAATGGGGAATAAAATGGGGGGAAGGTAATTAATAAACGAGAATTATCGTTCATATAATTTTTTATTGAATTTATGAAATTTAATTTATTTTCTAGTTTTATATGTTCAATAACATCTCTTAAAATTAAAATATCATATTTATTTTTCAATTTATTTTTTATTGATTTAGAGGTAATGTCGCCAATAATAAATTGAGGTGATTTTTTTTCATTCCAATTAAATTCTTTTATTTCAATGCCATCACATTTTTTAGAAATATTTGAAAATGCTGTTAAAAACCCACCATCCCCACAACCGACATCTAATACTTTACTATTTGCATTTATATTTATATCATTCGATTTAAGTAAAGGGATGTAATAGGACTCTGCGAGAGTTTTTTGATAATTAAAATAGTATGATTTCCAATTGTTAAAATCAGAGATTTTAAGATGTGGTAAGTGCATTATTGTAAATGTATTTTAATTACCTAGTTTTTTAAAATCGTTGCTACTTGGATTTTGATATACTCTTAACCCAAATTCAGGAATTACTGCTAATAAATGGTCAAAAATATCTGCTTGAATTGCTTCATAATTATTCCAATTTGTATCATTTGTAAAACAGTAGATTTCAATTGGTATCCCTATGTTTCCTGGTTTTAATTGACGAACAAGTAATGTCATATTTTCATGGATCTTAGCGTGAGATTTTAAATAGGATTCAATGTATGCTCTAAACGTACCTAAATTAGTCATTCTTCTTCCATTTACAAGAATATCTAAATTAGATTTTAAATTATTATTATGAGATTTAAGTTCATTATTTTTATGGTTAACATAATCTTTGAGTACATCAAAATGATTGAAATTAATAATTTCATCCTTACTACAAAACCGAACACTCGTCATGTCAATATTTATTGAACGTTTTATTCGTCTCCCACCACTTTGGCTCATACCTCGCCAATTTTTAAATGAATTATCTATTAATTTATGAGTCGGTATAACGGTAAATGTTTTATCCCAATTTTGAATTTTCACGGTATGAAGTGCAATATCAATTACATCACCATCTGCACCGAAAGATGGAGCTTCAATCCAATCACCTACTTTTAATAAATCATTTGATGTGATTTGTAAACTTGCTACAAATGAAAGGATTGTATCTCTAAATACCAGTAATAGTATGGCTGTCATTGCACCTAAACCACTCACAAGAACCATTGGAGATTTTCCCATCAAAATTGCAGTAATGGTAAGGCCGCCGATTATATATAATATTAATTTTAATATTTGAATATAACTTTTTATAGGATGTTTTTCAGAAATTAATAATGTTTTATAAATAAGATTAACTCCAGTGAGTAGCGCGCCAATGGTAAGTATTATTATTAAAATTGATAATCCCGTAAAAACTCGGCTATAAATTTCAATATTACCTGGTAAGTAAGGTAGAAAAGAATGGAAAATAATTAATGGTATTAACAAGGTAATTCGATCTAGCACTCCAACGCTTAATAAAATATCATCCCAATTATTTTTGCTTCTATTCACTATTTTTGTAATGAATAATGAGAGAATTTTTTTAGAAATAAAATAACTAATATAGCTTAATATTATTCCTAAGAATATATAAATCCAATTATTAAATTCATTGGTTATTTTAAAAAATGATAAAATATTATCCATATTAATCCTTGTATTTTTGATATACCATAATGGTATTATTTTTTGTTTCTATTAAAATTGAATTCGCCAATGATTCGTTAGATGACCCTGAAAATAAATGAGGCAATGTAGAATTATTCAAGTTGTACTTTAAGTTATTCGTTGTTATTTTATTATTAGGCTCTTTATTAAAAATTGAAATTTGTTGTCCTATAAAACTATTTAATATTGATTTATTTATTATGAAATTAAATTCTCCAAAATTAGAATTCATTGATATTTCTATAAATTGAGAGTACTCCCAACATAAAAATATATTTGATAAAAAATGATCATCTCTTAATCCTGCAAAGCCTAATATATTGACTTTATTTATTTTTTCTTTTATACAATATTTAAGTGTTTTTTCTAAATCTGAATCTGATTGCCTATCAATTTGTAATAATATTGATGCATATTTATTTTTTAAATTTCTATTAATAGAATCACAATCACCAATAATAATTGTAGGTGTAATATTATTTTTATCTAACTCAATTATTGCACCATCACAGCAAATGAGTTGAGTATTATTTTTTAAAATAGTGAGTGGGATTTTATGTTTAGGATAAATCCCATTTGCTAAAATAACAACATTACTCAATTTTATTTGTCATCCCATTTGCAATTTAACCAATTTTCATATAGTTTAATTTGCTGTTTTTGTGGCTTATCTACTTTTTTTAATTCAAATTTGTTAAAAGGTGCACAAGTTGGGATAATTTCTAATTCGATAATATCACCCATTCGATTTATTAGAAATAAAGCTGGAGTATTAATTTGAAGTGTGTTTAATAATTTATCTTTATTTTCAAGTGTTAATCTTGAATTATTTACCGCAATAATTTCATCACCAGGTGACAGGTTTGAGTTCCATGCTGGACCATTCGATTTAATCATTTTAATTGTTAATTTATCTTTTGGGTCAAAAACAACACCAATCCAAGATGATGTTTTATCATCATCTTTTTTATAGGATGGAGTGAAAATTAGCCCAAATGGTTCAAAAGCAGACTTAAAATCAATTTCCATCGTGGTATCTAAATATTTTTTTATAAATATTAAATCTTCACCACATACATTTTTGCAAATTTGGAAAAACTCATTTTCGGTAACACCATCTCCACTTTTTTTGAATTTATTCCATAATATTTTATATACATCATCAAGACTTTTTTCACTATTCGTTAATTCTCTTAATTTTAAATCTAAAATTAATGAAATAAATCCACCTGTCAAATAATAAGAAATTGATGTATTAATTGCATTTTCATCTTGAATATATAATTTAATCCAAGCTAAAAATGAAGCATCTTTTGTAGATAACACTTGTTTTCCTGGGATTGCAAAATATCTTATGAAATTTAAATTTAATAGGTCAAAATATTCTTTTACATTTATAATTCCAGCTCTTTTAAGAATATATTCATCATAATATGAAGTAACACCTTCGGCTAACCAAAGCATTTTTGAATAATGTTCAGTTTGATAGTTAAAAGGTCCAAGTTCTTTAGGTCGTATTCGTTTTACATTAAAGGTGTGGAAATATTCATGTGCGACTAAGCTAATAAATTTAATATATTTATTTCTATCTTTAAATTGCCAACGATCAAAAATAATATGACATGAATTTAAATGTTCTAATCCCCCATATTGGCTATCATATAAATGAGTAATAAAAGCATATTTATCATACGGTAGATCATTAAATATTTTTTTAAATTCAGAAATAATCGTTTTTGTATTTTTTAAAATGGGTTTAATATCATAATTTCCTTTTCCAACGATTGCAAAAGTGTGTGGTTTTTTTGCAATATCAAAATTGTGAATATGTGGATTTCCTATTAAAATAGGTGTATCAATGAGCTGGTCATAGTTTTCAGCTAAATAGAAATTATTTGTATTATCATATTCTAACCCTGTTACAATATTTTTCCATTTTTTAGGGTAGTTTAATTTAATTTTTATATTGTTATTTTTTAAATGGGGAGAATATAGAAATAGACTTGCTCCATTTAAAATTGCCTGGGTATGGTCAATAAAACTTGTTCTAACTGTCATTTCATGTGCATAAGCTTTATATTCAAATTGAATTTCACGCCCATTGTTTGAGTTTTTTATTTCCCATGTACATTTATCAAGACGCTCAAACATAGTCTCTTCGCCATCAATATGGATATTTTCATTTGAAATATGTCTTGAAAAATCTCTGATTTTATATGAACCAGGAGTCCACACAGGCATTTGGAGTTGAATAGAATTTATACCTGAAATACTAAATTTCATTTTAACATTTAACTGGTGGGTTTGTGGTTCTAAAATTGAAATATCATATTGTATTGTCGTGTTATTCAAACTTCTTCCTTTTGTTGAATTTTATCTAAAAAACATGGTTTTAAATTTATTTGAAATTTACTATCTTAAAATAGTTAATATTCATTTATTAAAGTGTTAGATTGTATTAATTTTCATAGATGAATTTTAGACTAATTTTAATGATTTGGGCAATAGTCCCCCTGTTTATTTTTGCAGATTCCAAAGCAGATCAACTTTTACTTAAAGTTGCAAGTCGATTAGATGGTATGGATAGATCACTTATTGTTGAATCAAATATTGTAAAAAAGGGTAAAGTTAGAAAAACTCAAAATATAAAAATTTCTATTTACTGGCCTGAAAATGAAGTATTAGATAAAATGACTTTAATTGAATTTATTAAACCAAAACGCAAATCGGGTGTGAAATATTGGGAGCATTTTCAAAAAAAGAAAAATAATATCAAAAAATGGATTACAATGCCTGTTACTGGAAAATTAAAGGATATTTCTAAGAAAAAAGCGAAGACAGATGATTTTGATTTTTCAGATTTACAATTAAGCTCAAAAATAATATCAAATCATATAAATACAATTATTCAAAATAATGAAACAAATATTAAAAATGAGATAATTGTTGAATCTATTTCCAAAAAAAATAATTATAAAAAATTGATATATATAGATAATGAATTATTTGTCATTAATAAAGTTGAAACTTTTAATTCTAAAAATAAAATATTAAAATCAATAATGTGTAATCAGTTTGAAACTATTGATGATTTTATAATCGCAACTAAAATTAAAATTAATGATTTTAAAAAAAAACATATTGTTAATATAGAAATAAAAAATTTTCAATTTACAACATTTTCAAATATTTCAATTTTTACACCAGAGGGTAATTAATTGGAAATAAAAATTTCAAATGATGAATTAAAAGCCAATAGACCTACTTTGAAGGAAGTAAAACAAATGACTCGCTTGCCTATTTCAATTTTAGTTGAAAATGTGAGGTCGGTACATAATGTTGGTGCAATATTTAGAACCGCTGATGGCTTTGGTGCGGAAAAAGTTTGGTTGGCAGGATATACTGCCTTCCCTCCTCGAGATGATTTAGCTAAAGTTGCACTTGGTGCAGAAAATTCTGTCCCATGGGAACATTTTGAAAACCCGATTGAAGCTGGAAAAAAAATATTAAGCAGAGGAATAAAACTGGTGGGAATTGAACAGTCTATTCGTTCAGTCCCAATACATGAATATGAATGGGATTTTCCATGTTGCTTTATTTTAGGAAATGAAGTAAAAGGTGTTTCTGATGAGTTATTAGATTTAGCTGAAGATCATGTTGAAATTCCAATGTTTGGAATTAAACAAAGTTTAAATGTTAGTGTAGCAGGTGGAGTAATTGGTTATGAAGTTGCTCGTGTATTTAATCAGCTAAAAGTAAGTCGTAATGAGTATTAAATTAATCGCCTCGAATAAAAAAGCGCGTCATGATTATGAATTACTTGAAAAATTCGAAGCAGGGATTATTTTACAAGGAAGTGAAGTAAAATCATTAAGAGAAGGTAATGGTAATGTAAAAGAGTCCTATATTCGATTTTTTAATAAAGAATTATGGATTGTCGGAATGCATATCGCAGAATATTCTCATTCAGGGTATTCAGGTCATTCTCCTGTTTATGATAGGAAATTATTATTACATAAACGTGAATTAGTAAAATTAAAAAAGAAAGTAGATATTAAGGGAGTTACAATGGTTCCGCTTTCAATGTATTTTAAAAATGATCGTGTTAAGATTGAATTTGCTCTTGCCAAAGGAAAAAAGAATTGGGATAAGCGACAGACAATAATGAAAAAAGATTTAGAACGACAAAGTCAACGGCAATATAAAGGACAAAAAATAAAATTATGAATAAATTTCCATCATTAAATGAACAGATGGATGTCATTCGACGAGGTGTTGAAGAAATAATACCTGAGAATGAACTTGTAAAAAAGATTGAAAAATCAATCGAAAAAAATATACCCCTAAAAATAAAATTTGGTTGTGATCCAAGTCGGCCAGATTTACATATTGGCCATGCTGTTTTATTACGAAAACTGAGACAATTTCAAGATTTAGGTCATACGGGAATATTATTAATTGGGGACTTTACCGCAATGATTGGTGACCCGACAGGGAGAAATAAAACTCGACCTCAAATTACAATTGAAGATACAAATAAAAATGCTGAGTCATATATTGAACAGGCAACAATTGTATTGGAAAAATCAACACTTGAAATAGTTTATAATTCACAGTGGTTAGGAAAAATGAATTTTAATGATGTGATTAGTCTTGCATCTAAATATACCGTTGCTCGCATGTTAGAACGAGATGATTTTACAAAAAGATATGATGGTGGAATCCCAATATCCGTTCATGAATTTTTATATCCATTAGCACAGGGTTATGACAGTGTATTTTTAAAAGCAGATGTAGAATTAGGTGGAACAGACCAAAAATTTAATTTATTAGTTGGACGAGATTTACAAAAGGAAGCAGGGCAATCACCTCAATCAATTATCACAACTCCATTATTAGAAGGTACGGATGGTGTAGAAAAAATGTCAAAGTCATATGATAATTATATTGGTTTAACAGACACACCTGATGAAATGTATGGTAAAACTTTATCTATTCCAGATAAAATGATTTCAAAATATTTTGAATTTGCAACTGTAATTTCACATTCTGAATTAAAAAATATAAAGCAAGATTTGGAAAGTGGAATTTCAAATCCGAGAGATTTAAAAAGGAAGCTCGCAAGAGAAATAGTTTCAATGTATTATTCAAAACTAGAAGCTCAACACGCACAAGATAATTTTGATAAATTATTTATAAAAAAAGGAATTCCGGATGAAATGGATGAATATAAAATTACTTCAAATGAAAAATTAATTTCAATTATTGTAAAAAATAAAATGGTTGGAAGTAATGGTGATGCAAAAAGAATGATAAAACAAGGTGGTGTAAAAATAGATGATGTAAAAGTAACTGATTTACATCTTGAAATTATACCCGAAAAAGAAAGAGTTTTAAAAGTAGGTAAACGAAAATTTTTAAGGATTACAATATGAGATTTATAATATTTTTATTAGTAAGTATTTTTTCTGGATGTTACACAATGTATGGCGTTGTTCTTCAAGAAGAAAAAAACAATCAAATTTCTTCACAAGAGCATGTTAACTATAAAATATCTGAAGCGAATCAAGAAGTTCCCGAGTCAATTATTTTTATTATTGCTGATGGAACAGGGATTGGTCAATATAGTGTCTCTTATTATTCAAATGGTGATTTTGCTCCAGCACGATTTGACCATGTCGGTTTAGTTGCAACGCATCCAAATGATGGTGAATGTGAAACTACGTGTAAAAGAGTAACTGACTCAGCGGCGAGTGGCACGGCATTATCTTCAGGGCAAAAAACTTATAATGGGGCTATTGGTGTTGATAGAGAAAAACAGCCTATAAAAACAATGTTAGAATGGGCCGAAGAAAAAGGAATGTTGACTGGATTAGTTGCAACTTCAACGGTTACTCATGCTACTCCTGCATCATTTGCTGCACATGTAGATTATCGTAAAAAAGAAGCTGAAATTGCTCAACAATTTGCAAACTCTGATGTTGATTTAATTTTAGGTGGTGGTAAAAAGTTTTGGCCAGATAGTTTAATAAATATTTATGAAAATAATGGTGGTGAATTTATAACAGATTTAAAAACATCAGTGGAAAATGGAAGTAAAGTATTAGGTCTATTTGCTGATGGTGCATTGCCAAAGGTGATTGATGGGCGGAATCCAACGACTACACAAATGGCAAAATATGCATTAAATTATCTTGATAAAAATTCGCAAGGATTTTTTATAATGATTGAGGAATCTCAAGTCGATTGGGGTGGACATGCAAATAGTGCTGAATATATTCAAGGCGAAATGAAATCTCTAAATGATTTGATTAATTTTGCTTTAGATTATCAAGAGAAGAATCCTAATGTTTTAGTTGTACTTACAGCTGATCATGAATGCGGTGGTGTTGCTGTTCATGATGGTGAAAATGGTGATTTAGATATTCGATTTACTTCTGATTATCATTCTGCTAATTTTGTTCCTATTTGGGCAACGGGTCCAGGTGCAGAAGTATTTGACGCTTTTATGGATAATACCGAAATTGGTAGAATATTAACTGAGTATATAAAAAAATAGATTGAAAAAAATAATTACAAATGTTTCCGTTGCTGGAATTTTTTCAGCACCTTCTTTTCAATCAGAAATGATTACTCAAAGTCTTTATTGGGAGGAGTTAGAAGTTCTTGATAAAAAGGAAAACTGGTATAAAGTGAAATTATTTGATAATTATATCGGCTGGATTAATGAGTTTTATACTATAAAAAAACTGTTATTTAAAGAGCATGCAACCTATATTGAAACGAATCCATTTGGAGAAATTAAGACTAATCCTCGAATAGATTCAAAATCAATTTTAAATTGTACTTTTGGTGTAACTATACCTGCAATAGAGACGGTTAAAATAAACGAATTATGGTGGCATAAAATTTTATTACCTAATTTAAATATTGGTTGGATTCAAGATTCTGGTTTTGATAAAAAATTATCTATACGAAAAACAATTGAATTTGTATCAAAAAAACTATTAGGTATTCCTTATGTATGGGGAGGGCGAAGTAGCTTTGGTTTTGATTGCTCTGGGTTTGTTCAAACAATATTTAAGTTTTGTGGAATTTACTTACCTAGAGATTCAAAAGACCAATATATATTTGAAAAATTAAAACCTATTGAAAGTAAAATGAGTGAAGCAGGAGACTTAGTCTTTTTTTCTAAAAATGATAATATTACTCATATTGGAATTTCATTAGGTAAAGAAACTTTTATTCATTCTTCAGGCTGGGTGAAAGTTAATAGTTTAAATTATTTAGATAGTAATTATGATGATAATTTAGCAAAATTGTATAATTCAACTTTAAGTATTCAAAAACTAGTTTAATAATGGAAGGGCTATTAAATAGACGCGTTTTAGTATTAAATCAGAATTATCAACCATTGACAATAACAAAAATTAAAAGAGCTGTAAATTTGATATTAGATCAAAAAGTAGAGATATTAGAACAATATAATGAATCAATACATTCTGTTGATTTCGTTTTACATTTACCTAGTGTTGTTAGGCTAAATAGATATATAAATTATCATCCTAAAATGATTCCATTAACTCGTAAAAACTTATTAAGAAGAGATGGTTATACTTGTCAATATTGTAACATAAAAAATGTGCCAATGACTTTAGACCATATTATACCAAAGCAAAGAGGTGGAAAAGATACATGGGAGAATTTAGTTGCGGCGTGTACAACATGTAATCATAATAAAAATAATAGAACTCCTAAGGAATGTAATATGCCTCTAAAAAAGAAACCGAAGAAACCATCGATGTTAACTTATTTTCAACAATCGGTGAGAAAAAAACAAAATTCATGGAAACAATATTTATTCATGGACCAATTAAAAAATTAAAATGACAAACAAAAAGAAAATATTACTTTCAGGGATTCAACCTTCAGGACAATTATGTATTGGGAATTATGCGGGAGCATTAAAAAATTGGGTAAATTTACAAGAAGAATATGATAGTATTTTTTTGATTGTAGATTTACATGCTCTCACTGTTAAGCAGATTCCTTCAGAATTAAGAAATAGATGTTTGTCCTTTTTAGCACAGTATATTGCATGTGGAATAAATCCAGATAAAAATACAATCGTCATTCAATCCCATGTCCCCGAGCATGCTGAATTGGCGTGGGTATTGAATACAATAACTTCATTTGGTGAATTAAGCCGAATGACTCAGTTTAAGGATAAATCAAAAAAGCATTCCAATAATATAAATGTGGGATTATTTACTTATCCTGTTTTAATGGCATCTGATATATTAATTTATCAAGCAGATATGGTGCCTGTAGGGGCAGACCAAAAACAACATTTAGAATTAGCAAGAGATTTAGCTGGACGATTTAATCATAATTATTCTGATACCTTTCCAATTCCTGAACCATTTATACCAAAATCTGGAGCACGAATTATGAGCTTACAGGAACCTGAGAAAAAAATGTCAAAGTCGGATGAGAATGTAAATAATTATATTGCACTTTTAGATGCTCCAGATGTGATTATTAAAAAAATAAAAAGAGCGGTTACAGATTCAAATACTGATATTGTTTATGATGAAAAAAGACCAGGGTTAGCAAATTTACTCACACTATATACAATATTAACCAATACTACAATTGATGAAACGGTTGGACATTTTAAGGGGAAAATGTATTCTCAATTAAAAAGTGAACTTGGTGAAGTATGCGTTGAATATTTAAAGCCAATGCAAAGTGAATATAATCGAATAATTCAAGATAAAGTCTATTTAAATGAAATTCTTAAGGTAGGGGCAGAAAAGGCAAGGTATAAAGCGAGACGAACTTTATCAAAGGTTTATCGTAAAATAGGACTGGTACCCTTACCTAGGTAATTATGGATTATAGAATTAAACTCCAAAATTTTGAAGGTCCACTGGATTTATTATTATTTTTTATAAGTAGAGATAAACTTAATATTTATGATATTCCTATTCATAAAATTACAAATGAATTTTTAAAATATATTGAAATGATGAAATTATTAAAAATTGAAGTCGCGGGTGAATTTATTTTAATGGCTTCAATTTTAATGCGTATAAAATCAAAGATGCTTTTACCTAAACCTGAACTTGAAGATGATGAAGATATTGAAGATCCTCGTTTAGATTTAGTACAACAATTATTAGAGTATAAACGATTTAAAAAAGCGGGACATGAATTAGAAAAATCACAAGAAATTCATAATTTATCATTTTCTAAGGGAATTAATGAAAAAATTAAACATCAAGAAGAAAGTCTAGATGAAGTAATGAGAAATGTCACTTTAGTTGATTTATTATCAATGTTTGATAAGTTAATGCGTGATTTGCCAGAACAAAATATATACGAATTAAATGCAGAAGAGTATAATATTTCTACAGAGTTAGAGGTAATTCGCAGTCAATTTATGAATATAAAAAAACTACCATTTCTACATTTATTTCAAAATATAGTAACAAAATTAAAAGTAGTTGTTACATTTATGGCGATTTTAGAAATGATTCAGAATAAGGAATTAAATATTTTGCAAGAAAAAGTATTCGGAGAAATTCAATTGGAGGTCTTAGCATCTTGAAATCATATATCGAGGCATTATTATTTGCAACTCCTGAACCTTTGACTCAATCTCAGGTGAACGGAATTTTTCCAGATGAAAATGTCGATTTAGAAAATATTATAAATGAGCTAAACATTGAATATGAAAATTTGAATAAATTAATTCATATAAAACCAATTGCAAGCGGATACCAAATTTTAACAAAACCAGATTGTCATTTATATATCCAACGGTTATATAATAAATCTAGAAAGATTCAATTATCTCAACCATCACTTGAAGCATTATCTGTGATAGCCTATAAACAGCCAATAAGTAAAAATGATGTTGAATATATTCGTGGTGTAAATTGTGATAGTGTTGTGAAAACATTATTAGAAAAAGATTTGGTTACAATAAAAGGAAGAGAAGAGAGCCCGGGGAGAGCATTACTATATGGTACAACACAATCATTCTTAGAATGTTTTGGATTAAATAAATTAACTGATTTACCCAAATTAAAAGAATTAACTGAATTATTAGGAGAGGGGCATAGCCCAACAACATTATTTGATGCGACTGAATAAATTTTTAGCTCATGCAGGGATTGCATCCCGGCGAAAATGTGATGATATTATTTCATCAGGTAAAGTAAAGATAAATGATGCAATTTGCTTAGATTTCTCTTATCAGGTAACGGATGATGATTGTGTTCGTGTTTCAGGTGAGATCGTAAATGTAAAAAGTGAAAAAATAGTATATTTGCTCAATAAACCTAAAGGTGTAATTTCGTCTGTTACAGATGAGCGTAATAGAACAACTGTGATGGATTTCCTTCCTCTTGAAGAACGGTTATTTCCCATTGGCAGATTAGATAGAGATACAACAGGTGTATTATTAATTACAAATGATGGAGAGCTAGCAAATAGACTTACACATCCACGTTATGGTGTAGAAAAAAAATATATTGCTGTAACTAATATAGATATTCCTCGCCAAGAATATATGAAATTAAAAACGGGTATTAAATTGGAAGAAGGTGGGGTAGCTCGAGGAGAAATTCAATTTTTAAATAAAATGGGAAAACGCTTTGTTTGGCAAGTGACCTTAAAGGAAGGTAAAAAAAGAGAAGTAAAAAGAATATTTTTAGCTCTTGGTTCTCGAGTAATTGATTTGCATCGAGAAATATTTGCTGGTCTCGGTATTGGTAAACTCAAACAAGGTAAATTTCGTAAATTAAAAAAAGTAGAAATACAGGGTTTATATCGTCTCAGTCAATGAATTCCTTAAATTATAAATATTGTGATTCTTTACTAAATTATAGTCGTCAAAATTCACGAGTGGTAAATATTGGCTCTCTACCTGTAGGAGGTCGTAATCCAATTAGAATTCAATCTATGACGACTACACATACGATGGATACAAATGCTACGGTTGAGCAAAGTATTAGAATGATTGATGCTGGGTGTGAATATGTGCGAATAACAGCTCCAAGTATCAATGAGGCTGAAAACCTTAAATTAATTAAATCTGAATTAAAAGCGAGAGGCTACGATAATCCATTAATTGCTGATATTCATTTTACACCCAAAGCGGCAGAAATTTCAGCGAGATATGTTGAAAAAATTAGAATTAACCCCGGAAATTTTGTAGATCGAAAAAAGTTCCAATTGCATGAATATACAGATATTGATTATAAATTGGAATTAGAACGAATTAGTGAACGCTTTAGTCCGTTAGTGAATATATGTAAGTTAGAAGGGACAGCTATGAGAATAGGCACAAATCATGGCTCTCTCTCTGACAGAATATTAAGTCGTTATGGAGATACTCCTTTGGGTATGGTAGAATCTGCACTGGAATTTATTCGGATCTGTGAATTAAATAATTTCTATGACATAGTACTTTCAATGAAATCAAGCAATCCATTAGTGATGGTTCAAGCTTATAGATTATTAGTTAGTAAAATGAATGATGAGGGAATGAATTACCCCTTACATTTAGGAGTTACTGAAGCGGGTGAAGGAGTTGATGGACGAATAAAATCAGCACTTGGAATAGGAACTTTATTGGCAGACGGGTTAGGCGATACAATTAGAGTTTCATTAACTGAAGAGCCTGAATTTGAAATTCCTGTTGCCCAACAGTTAATTGATTCACTTCAATTTTCCCATATAAAAAATAGCAGCAAGTTAAATAATATGAATGAAGGTTTATTTAATCCTTTTGAATATCACAGAAGAGAAACAGCTCAAATTGAAAATATAGGTAGCCAACATTCTCCTATTGTAATATCAAATTTTCCTTATAAAAAAAACGCTTCTGAGGATTTATCTGAGCTTGGATTTAATTATTTAAATAAATTAGATAAATGGTCAATATCGGATCAGTCGCCAGATTATATTTACTGTAATTCAACATCAATCAATTTTAAAATACCGGAACGATTAAATACAATATCAAAGAATAGCTTAAAGCCATTTGAGATTTATACAATTGATGAATTATTAAATTCAACAGAGATAAAAAATAATATTATAATTATTCTTTTGTTAAACCAAAACATTCACTTTCATAAAATTAGATCTGTTTATTTTCATTGTAAAAGAAATAATATTTTGAATCCAATAATATTTAAAAAAGATTATTTAGAGGAAAGTATTGACAAAGTCCAACTTATTGCATCTTATGAATTAGGAGGACAATTATTAGATGGATTTGGAGATGGATTATGGTTATCTCATAGAGGAAATAATCTTCATAATTTAGCCTTTAATATTTTACAAGCAACACGAACTCGAATTTCTAAAACAGAATATATCTCTTGTCCTAGTTGCGGTAGAACACTTTTTGATTTACAAGAAACCACTGCAGAAATCCGTAAAAAAACGAATCATTTGAAAGGTGTTAAAATTGGAATAATGGGCTGTATTGTAAATGGACCAGGTGAAATGGCTGATGCTGATTTTGGATATGTTGGTACGGGTGAAGGAAAAATTTCACTTTATAAAGGACAGGAAATTGTAAAGAAAAATATTCCAGCTGAATTGGCTGTGAATGAATTAATAAGCCTAATTAAGGAACATGGTTCATGGGTTGAATCAGAACTTAAAGTTTAAAATAAAATAATGGGAGTCCCCGATGTATGCAAAAGTTTTATCAAGTGCTGTATTAGGAATTGATGCCTATACAGTTACCGTTGAGTCTAACACTGAAAATGTAACCCCCTTCACAATAAATACAGTTGGTTTACCTGAAGGTGCTGTCCGTGAAAGTAAAGAACGCGTAATGGCCGCAATAAAAAATTCAGGTTTCTTATTAAAGCAGAAACGAATCACAATTAATTTAGCTCCTGCAGATATTCGAAAAGAAGGTGCCTTATTCGATTTACCAATAGCCATAGGAATTTTAGCATCTTATGGTCTTGTAAAAACAACTTTTTTTAAGAAAATAATTTTTATTGGCGAATTATCTTTAAATGGAAAGTTACGGCAAGTTAAAGGAGTTTTCCCTATATGCCTAAATGCCAAAAAAACGGGAATCTCTGGTATTATTATTCCCAAAAAAAATATTGAAGAAGCATCGTTTGTTGAAGGTATTCGCATTGCAGGATTAGAAACATTAAAAGATGTTGTAGATGTCTTAAATGGAGAAAAAGATTTTAAAGGTGAAACTCGAAAAGGTAAAACTTTTTCAGGAAATTCTTTTCAATATGATGTTGATTTTGCCGATGTAAAGGGGCAGGAAAATGTTAAACGAGCATTGGAGGTCTCCGCTGCTGGAGGTCATAATATTTTACTTATTGGTCCTCCTGGAAGCGGTAAAACAATGCTGGCAAAACGAATACCAACAATTTTACCTGAAATGACAATTGAAGAAGCGCTTGAAACTACGAAGATACATTCAGTTGCTGGTCTTATTGATGCATCTTTTGGAATAGTTAATTATCGTCCATTTAGATCACCACATCATACAATAAGCGATGTAGGATTAATTGGTGGAGGTCAAGTGCCAAAACCAGGAGAGGTAAGTATTTCGCAAAATGGAGTTTTATTTTTAGATGAACTTCCTGAATTTAAAAAAAATGTGTTAGAAGTTTTAAGACAGCCAATAGAAAACGGAGAAGTCACTATTTCAAGAGCAAAAATTTCGTTAACATATCCTGCAAATTTTATGTTAGTTTCAGCAATGAACCCTTGTCCATGTGGATATTATACTGATCCTAAAAATGAATGTTGTTGTAATCCTCAATTAATTCAACGGTATTTGTCTAAAATATCAGGACCTTTATTAGATAGAATTGATATTCATATTGAAGTTCCTGCAGTAGAATATGATAAATTATCAGGCAAGCAAACGGGAGAAAAATCGGATGTTATTCGTAATCGAATACAAAAAGCAAGAGAAATTCAAATTCAGCGATTTAAAGAAAAACCAAAATTACATGATAATGCTGGGATGGAAAGAAGTTATATTGAGAAATATTGTAAACTTTCAAATGAAAGTCGGATTTTACTAAAGACCGCAATGGAAAAACTTGGATTGTCTGCAAGAGCTTATGACCGAATTTTAAAGGTAAGTAGAACAATTGCAGACTTAGAAAATAAAAAAAATATAAAATCACATCATATAGGAGAGGCAATTCAATATAGAAGCCTTGATAGAAGTATGTGGTTAGGGTAGAAAGGAATTATGAAATTAATAATTAAACCATTATCAGAAGTCGCAAGAGAATTATATGAAAATCATGGACATTTTCATCAAGGTGATGCTGGGTTAGATCTATATGCGCCTGAAAAAATAATATTTAAACCTGGTGAAACTAAAGGAATTAAACTACAAATTTCATGTGAACCACTTGATGGAAAAGCATATTATTTATTCCCAAGATCGAGTATATCAAAAACACCATTAAGAATGTCGAATTCAATTGGGTTAATTGATGGGGGTTATCGAGGAGAAATAATGGCAATGTGTGATAATATTAAAAATTTTGAATATATTGTAGAAAAAGGTCAACGTCTATTTCAATTAGTTGCTACTGATTCATCACCTATTGAATATGAGTTAAAAGATGAATTATCAAATACTTCTCGTGGAAGTGGTGGATTTGGGTCAACAGGAAAGTAGTTTTATTTTTGAAATACCAATACAAAATTATACAAAGCATTTATTTTTAATAATAAAAAATATTTTGTAAATTACTAGGCTATTTGATAAGGTGAATATATAGAATATGATAGTTGCAATTGATGGTCCTGCGGGGTCAGGTAAAAGTTCGACTGCAAAGGAAATTGCAAAACAGTTGGGTTGGATTTATTTAGATACTGGTGCAATGTATCGTACAATTACTTTTTATTTTATAAAAAATAATATTGATTATAAAAAAAGTAAATGTTATATCGATATATTAAAGAAAATTCATTTTAAAATTATTAATGAAGATTCTCAATTAGTTTATTTAAATAATGAAGATGTAACTAATCATATTCGAAGTAATGAAGTAACTCGGTTTGTGAGTACAATCAGTACTATTCCTGAAGTGAGAAAGTTTTGCGTGAATTTGCAACGAGAAATTTCTGAAAATTCTAATGTTGTAATTGAAGGTCGAGATATTGGAACAAAAGTATTTCCAAATGCTGAAGTTAAAATATTTTTAACTGCTTCTGTTGAAGAACGTGCAAAGCGAAGATTTAATGAGCTTGATTCCTCAAATGATATTACATTTGAACAATTAGTTGATGATATTAAGTTAAGAGATCAAAAGGATTCAGAAAGAAAAATTTCACCATTAAAAATAGCTGAAGATGCAACTGTAATTGATACAAGTGGCATGGATTTTAATCAACAAATAACTAAAATAAAAAAACATATAGAGGATGTTCTCTCTATATAATTTGGAGCAACTTTTAAACGAATGCTTAATGAAACCACAACAACTGAAGAAACTGTAACTATTAATCCTGAAACTGAAGATTCAACTGAAAAAGTTAAAGAAAATGTTACCATTGAAAAACCAATAGAATCTAAACCCTCAACTCAAATTGATTATCTTGATAAATCTATTTTAGAAATTAAATCAGTTAATTTTGATGAGGTTGATCAATACAATGAAGAAGATCTTGATGAACTACCTGAATTATATCATGAATCATTTAAAGATATAAATGTTAACGATGTTACAACTGGCACTGTAGTAAATATTACAGATCGAGAAATTTTTATAGATATTGGATTTAAATCTGAAGGTATTGTACCAAAATCAGAATTTCCTGAATTACCAGCTATTGGTGATGAACACAGAGTATTTATCAATACTTTTGAAGATCATAAAGGAAATTGTTCATTATCAAAAGAAAAAGCTGTATTCCTTGAACGATGGAATGAATTGAATGAATCGTTTGAAAAGGAAGAAATTATTAAAGGCACGATTATTAAAAGAATTAAAGGTGGAATGGTTGTTGATTTAATTGGTGTTACTGCATTTTTACCCGGTTCACAAATTGATGTAAGACCTATTACTAATTTTGATGACTATATTGGTGAAGAATTAGAATTTAAAATTGTTAAAGTGAATGAAACTCGAAAAAATATTGTTATTTCAAGAAAAGCATTATTAGAAGTTGATCTTCATGAAAAACGAAAAGAAATAATAGATCAGCTTGAAACAGGAATGGTCCTAGAGGGAACTGTAAAAAATATTACAGATTTTGGTGCATTTATTGATTTAGGTGGGATTGATGGATTACTTCATATTACTGATATTACTTGGGGTAGAATAAATCATCCATCTGAAGCATTGGAAATGGAACAGACAATTACGGTGAAAGTTATTGATTTCGATGTTGAAAAAGTACGAGTTAGCCTTGGGATGAAACAATTAGAACCAGAACCATGGGAAGAAGCAGAAGTTAAGTATCCTGTTGATTCGCACGTTAAAGGTAAAATTGTTAATATGATGAATTATGGTGTATTTGTTGAACTTGAAAAAGGTATTGAAGGTCTAATTCATGTTTCTGAAATGTCATGGACTCGACATATAAAAAACCCAAATGAGTTATATAAACTCGGTGATGAGGTTGAAGCTAAAATCCTTAGTATTGATAAAGAAGAAAAGAAAATTTCATTAGGGATTAAGCAATTAACTGAAAATCCATGGGATGAAATTGAAGAAAAATATCCAGTTGGTTCAATTACTTCAGGAGTAGTGAGGAATCTTACTCAATTTGGTGCGTTTGTTGAATTAGAACAAGGTATTGATGGTTTAGTTCATATTTCAGATATGTCCTGGACAAAAAATGTGAGACATCCAAAAGATTTTCTTAAAAAAGGTGATAAAATTGATGTTAAAATTCTTGAGGCATCTGGAGAAAATAGAAGATTATCTTTTGGTATAAAGCAAACTGAAGATGATCCATGGGGTGAATTAAAAACTATTTTTAATTCTGGAAAATTGATTGAAGCTAAGGTACTTCGAGTTCTTGATAAAGGAATTATATTTACATTGGAGCAAGAACTTGAAGGGATTGTACCTTTAAAGCGATTATCTAAACAGGCTAGAGCAGATATTAAAACTAAGTTTAAACCTGAGGATCTTGTTGAAGTAATTGTTCAAGAAATAGATCAAGAATCTAAAAAAGTAATTTTGATGTTAAATGAACCTGAAAGTCAGGAAGATATAGCAATCAAAGAAGAAAAAGAAACTATGAAGAAATTGAAAAAAGAATCTACAAGTGATAAACTTGAAGTTCCACAAGAAATAATTGATAGTTTAAATAAAGCATCAAAATCATAATTATTTTATGATTTACTTGATTAAAGGGGGTTTTAATAACCCCCTTTTTTTTATCTGAAAAATGATTATTTTAGGAATAGAATCCTCTTGTGATGAAACTGCAGCATCAATTGTAAAAAATGGTGAAATATTAAGTAATTCAGTTTATTCTCAGGGAATACACAAATCATTTGGTGGAGTTGTACCAGAGGTTGCTTCAAGGGAGCATGAATATCGAATTGTACCCATTGTTCAAGAAGCGATAAATGAAGCCAATATAACAATCTCAGACATTGATGGAATTGCCGTAACATTTGGACCTGGATTAATGGGTGCATTACTTGTAGGGTTAAATTTTGCAAAAGGAATGTCTCTCGCATTAAATATTCCATATATTGGAATCAACCATCTCGAGGGTCATTTATTTGCAAGTATGATTGATAATACAGAAATCAAATTTCCATTTTTAAATTTATTGGTATCTGGGGGACATACACAATTATGGATAATTAATAATTATGGTGATTATAACTTATTAGGAACAACAGCAGATGATGCTGCAGGAGAAGCATTTGATAAAGGTGCACGAATGTTAGGATTAAATTATCCTGGTGGACCAGAAATTCAAAAATCTGCAAAAAATGGAAACCCCAAAAAATATAAATTCCCTAGACCTATTATAAAAAAATCAAAATTTAATTTTTCTTTTTCCGGATTAAAAACTGCATTATTATATTCATTAAAAAAAATGAGTAAAGACGATATAGATGAGAATTTAGCTGATTTATCAGCAAGTTATCAAGAGGCAATTGTTGATTCTTTAATTCAAAAAACTCAATTAGCGGTAAAAGAAACTGGAATAAAAACAATTTCAATTTCTGGTGGTGTTGCTGCGAATCAACGATTTAGAAAAAAACTTTCTATTAATTTAGAAAATAAATGTAATATATTTTTTCCTCCTTTTGAATATTGTACAGATAATGGGGCAATGATAGCATTAACAGGATATAAGTTTTTATCAAATGATATAAAATCTCCATATAATTTAAAACCAATCCCTAATTTAAGTCTTGCTAAATAGATGAATATATTTTGGCAAGGATATTTAGGTATTTCTATAGTATTAATTTTAATTTCATTTTTTATTGGAATTAGTTATTTTAATAAATTGAAAAGTGAAAAAAATTGGATTCGAATAATACTGCCCATTTTAAGAATTTCTTCATTTTCACTTTTAATTATTCTTATAGCGGACCCTTTTGTTAAATGGTCAAAAAAAATAATTATTAAACCAAAGATAAATCTAATACTCGATGATTCATTAAGCATGTCATCATCTGAATCTAATTTTAAATTATTAAAAAAACATCTCTATCACTTTACAAATAGCTTAGACTCTATAGGAATTTTATATAAAATTAATTCTTTAGAAAATAATAGTATTAAAAATATTGATAATTATAATCCAATAAAATCAAATACTCAATTTACATTGTTAAACAAAATTATAGACAAAAACGATATATCGGTTATAGTGACAGATGGTAATATTAATTCTGGAAAAGATTTAAACTCAATAGTAAAAAATATTACTTCACCAATACATATATTAGGCTTTGGGTCGGAAAAATCAGAAGATGATATATCGATAAAAAAAATAAATTATCCTAAATTTCATAATGAATCAGAAGAATTCATATTAGAATATACAATTTTTTCGAATTTAAGTAAACCAACAGAAATCACAACAATTTTTAAAAATTCAAAAGGTATATTATCTAAAGAAAAATTACAAATCTCTAGTGGAGTGAATAATCAAAATTATAAAATTAATATTAGAGGAAATAAAATTGAAAAATTAAATGAATTAATATTAGTTACCAATATCAATGAGGTTAATAAAGATAATAATTCTCAAAAGGTAATTGTAGAAAAATTAGAATCTCAAAGAAAAGTTTTACTTATTAGTGGTGGTATTTCGAATAATACAAGATATATAATAGAGTTACTAAATAACCAAAAACGAGTAAGTTTACATCATTCTAAAAGAATAGGAAATAGATGGCAAAATAAATGGAATAAAAATATTTTAATGAGTACAGATTTAATTATATTTGATGGATTTCCAATAAAAAACAAAGATTTAACTGATTTTAAACATTTTATAACAAATTCATCTTCACCGTTTATATATTTCTCTGGAACTTTTGAAAATAATTATACAATCTCAGCATTAAATAAAATTAAAGGCCTTAGATCAGAATCTATTTCAACTATTAATCAATTAAATTTTGAAGTAAATAATAACTTTCCAAATATTAATAATTATCCTTCTCAATTATTAAACATTAATTGGTTTTCAATTAATGATATAATTAAATTTACAAATAATTCTTCAGCTATTTCAAAATTAGAAGGAAATACATTTATATTTATACCTGAATTAATGAAATTAAATTTAAAACTAAAATCTAAACACAATAATAATTTAATAAATAAATTTTTAGTAAATTTAATTAAAAATGAAATAAATAATGATTTTAATCCAATCCAAATTAACATAGAAAAGGATGAGTTATATTTAAGTGAAGAAACAAAAATAAGTTTAAATATTAGTGAAAGTAATAAGGATAATATTATTGAGTCTGGAATTTTTATAAATAATAGTGATAATATTATTTCTCAGGATTTTAAAAATAATAAGTTACAAAATAGTTTTACTTTTAAAGCTAAAACAGCTGAAAATTACAAATTAAAAGGATATTTTATCACAATTGAAAATGATACGCTTTGGAGTAAATCTTTAAACTTATCTATTCTTAAATTACACCTTGAGCATAAGGATAATTATTTGAATAAACTTGGATTAAATATCTTTGCAAAAAAAACAGGTGGAACATATTTTAACCTCAATGATTATTCTCAATTACTTAAAGTACTAACTTTTAAAGAGAAAAATAAAATTATTCATAAGACTGCATCATCAATGGATTTTCAAAAATATTGGATATTAATTTGTTTATTTTTATTATTAGAATGGGCAATTCGAAAAAAAAATGGGTTACTATAAATGAAACTAATGGTTACAGGAGGTGCTGGATTTATTGGTAGTAATTTCATTTTACAGCAAGTAAATATTTTGAATAACGATGTTTTATGTTTTGATAAATTAACTTATGCAGGAAATATTGATAATTTAAAAAGTATTGAATCGAGTTCACTTTATTCATTTATTCATGGGGATATATGTGATGGAAATAAAGTAAGTGAAACAATTCATGAATTTAAACCTGATGCAATCATTCATTTTGCAGCAGAATCACATGTTGATAGATCAATAGATGGTCCCATGGAATTTATTCAAACGAATATAGTTGGTACAGGAATTTTATTAGATGCATCATTAAATTACTATAAGTACTTATCAAAAGAAAAGAAAATCAAATTTAAATTTCTACATGTTTCAACAGATGAAGTTTATGGTTCACTTGGCCATACGGGGTTATTTAAAGAAACGACATCCTACGATCCAAACTCACCCTATTCAGCTTCAAAAGCATCATCGGATCATTTAGTAAGATCATGGAGTCGTACTTTTGGATTGCCCATTCTTATTACAAATTGTTCAAATAATTATGGTCCAAATCAATTTCCTGAAAAATTAATTCCATTAATGATTATTAATGCGATTTTAAATAAATCACTACCTATTTATGGTTCTGGTAAAAATGTAAGGGATTGGCTCTTTGTCACAGACCATTGCACTGCAATTTATACAGTTCTAAAAAAAGGGAAAGTTGGAGAAACTTATAATATTGGAGGGAATTGTGAAAAGCAAAATGTTGAAATTGTAAATGAAATCTGCGATTTATTAGATAAGTTAATACCAAAAGAAAATGGACAATCTTATAAAGAACAAATAGTTTATGTTAAAGACCGACCTGGACATGATATGCGTTATGCGATTGATTCATCTAAAATTAAAAATGAGTTAGGATGGTCTCCTTTAGAAACTTTCGATACTGGAATGCAAAAAACAATTAAATGGTATTTAGAAAATGAAAATTGGTGGAAAGCTATTCAAAATAAAAAATATGAACAAGAAAGGTTAGGTTTAGTTTGATGAAGGGGATAATTCTAGCTGGAGGTGCTGGTACAAGATTACATCCTCTTTCATTAGTCGCGAGTAAGCAATTAATGCCTGTCTATGACAAGCCGATGATTTACTATCCCTTATCTACTTTAATGTTAATGGGAATTAAGGAGATATTAGTCATATCTACCCCCGAAGATACACCAAGATTTGAAGATTTATTAGGCAATGGACATTCACTTGGGTTATCTATTAGTTATGAAGTTCAACATGAGCCAAAGGGAATAGCGCAAGCATTTATAATTGGTGAAAATTTCATTAAAAATGATCCTGTTACATTAATTCTAGGTGATAATCTGTTTTATGGTCACGGATACTTAGATTTTCTAAAGGATAAATTAACTTCTATTTCAGGCGCAACCGTTTTTGGTTATTGGGTGAAAGATCCTGAACGATATGGAGTTGTTGAATTTGATGAAAATAAAAAAGTAATTTCAATTCATGAGAAGCCTCAATACCCTAAATCATCCTATGCAGTACCTGGATTATATATTTATGATCATAGAGTTGTAAATATTGCAAAAAATATTAAGCCTTCAGCACGAGGAGAGCTTGAAATTACAGATATTAATAATGTTTTTTTAGATCTGGACGAATTACATGTAGAAATATTAGGTAGAGGTGTTGCATGGTTAGATACAGGTACTCATAAAAGCTTGCTAGAAGCTGGTATGTTTATTGAAACAATTGAAAGTAGGCAAGGACTAAAAGTTGGCTGTATTGAAGAAGTTGCATTTACTCAAGGGTTTATTAATCAAAATCAATTTATTAAAGTAGTAGAGAATACTCCTCAAAATAGTTATCGAAATTATTTAGAATCATTATTGAATAGATGAAATTTATCAAAACCAAATTAAGAGATGTTATTTTAATTAAACCAGCTATTTTTAAAGATAATAGAGGGTGTTTTCAAGAATCATATCATATTGATAAGTTTAGAGATAATGGAATAAGCATACCATTTATTCAAGATAATTTAGTATTTTCAAAACAAAATGTTTTAAGAGGCTTACATTATCAATGCAAAAACCCACAGGGGAAATTAGTACGGGTATTACAAGGTGAAATTTTAGATGTTGCCGTTGATATAAGAAAAAAATCACCCACTTATGGAAATTGGATATCTGAAAAGTTAAATGATGAAAATCAATATCAATTATATATTCCTGATGGATTTGCACATGGTTATTTAGTACTTTCAAAAACGGCTTTAGTTTATTATAAATGTACCAACATTTATTTTCCAGAATACGACTCTGGTATAATTTGGAATGATAAAAGTATAGGAATAAAGTGGGGTATTGAAAATCCTATATTATCTGAGAAAGATAGAAATTTAAATATATTATAAAAACAGTATAACTATGAAAAATTATAAAAAATTATTAATAATATTACCATTTACTTTATTATTTACATTTGAATTACCTCGTTTAATTGATCCAAATATAAAATCACAATCGAGTAATAATTTTGATTTTGGCAGTAAAGAGTCTTCTTTAGCATTAGATATATCTGTGAATCCAGATATTTATAAAGTCGGACCTGGAGATATATTTAGATTTAACATGGTTTCTACTAGTAAAGTAGTGACATTATCACTTCAAGTAACTCCAACGGGTGTATTATTAATACCTGCGATTGGTAATATTGATATCGATGGTTTAATATTAAATGATGTCTATCAGAAAGTTAAAGAATTTTGTATTGAGCAATATCCGAATGCAAAAATAAATTTAAATCTTGAAAAAGTAAAACAAATTAAAATAAATGTAGTCGGTGCAATTGGTATTAAAATTGGTCAAATTACATTATCTTCAACTCAAAGAGTATCTGATATATTTGAAATAGTTCAAAATAAACTTAATGAAAAAAATAATAATGAATATATCGAGTTACAAAACCAAGATGAAATAAGATTAATTTCAAGTCGACATATTACTTTATTAAGAAATGGCAATAAAAAGAATATAGATTTAGATCAGTTTTTTATTTTAGGAAATCTTGATTCTAATCCAAATTTACTACCAAATGATATACTTCAATTTCATTTAATTGATAAATATATTTCTGTATATGGTGGAGTGATTAATAATGGAGAAATAGAATATTTAGAGAATGATTATCTGGGTAATATCATTAAGCTTACAGGAGGGTTCACTATAGATTCAGATTCAAATTTCATAGAAATAACTAGATTCTTAGATGATTTTAATACTAAAAAAATAATAGTTACCAATAAAATAAATTCATTTAAAATAAATGAAAATGATCATATTTATATTCGGCGAATTAAAAATTATAAAGTTCATGATTTAATTTCAATTGACGGTGAAGTCAATTTTCCTGGTATATATTCAATTTCTAATTCAAATACAACAATTGGAGAGTTGATTGATAAATGTGGTGGTGTTACTCAAAATGGAGATTTAAAGAGTATAATAATAAATAATATTTTAATTGAACAAACTGAAGATTCTGAATTAAGGCGTATTTTGCAAATTCCGTCAGAAAATAGAAGCATCACAGAACTTGCATACATTAAAGCAAGAAATGGAATTACAAAAGGTCTAATCAAGTCAAGTAATCAAGAATTTACTAATTCAATATATAATTTTACCATTTCTTCAGGTGATAACATAATTATTCCTAGAAAATTAAATTATATTGAAGTAATTGGCGCTGTTCAAAACCCCGGTAGATATCCATTTTTTAGCCAGTATAAAACAATTGACTATTTAGAACTTGCAGGGGGGTTAAATGAAAACTCTACAAAAAATAAATATATTATAAAATATAGTACAGGGCAAAGATATCCATTTTCAATTAATGATAAATTAGAAAGTGGTGATATTATATTTATAGCTGAGAAATTAGAATATAATTCATGGACTCGATTTAAAGATTGGATGGCTATCGTTAGTCAAGTTGCCACAACAATTATTGTAATTCAAAATATTGTAGGGAATTAAGATGACTTATAATGATACAAATAATAATTTTGTTAATGAAGTAAATATTATAAATTTTCTTAAATTATTACTAAAAAAGAAAAAGTTTATTTTTTATACAACATTCATATTTTCATTTGTTGCTGTTATTTATTCATTATTAATAACACCATTATTTACTTCATATATTTCAATATATCCAGAGAAATCACAAAATTCTAATAGTTCATTATCTCAATTTGAAGGAATTGCTTCAACATTTGGTATTAATTTAGGTGGAGAAAAATCAAACTCATTTTATATACCCGATTTAATTAATAGTAGAATGTTTAAAAAAGAAATTTTATTAAAAAAATGGAAAAGTAATAAATTTAAAAATGATATCAATTTAATTAAGTATTGGGAAATTGATAAAGAATCTACATTCAGCTTAGGTAAGCTATTGGGCAATTTATTTGGTGGAAATAAGTTAGAAAATATTGATACTAAATATTTAGAAGTTGGAATTAAAAATCTAAACGATAGAATTTCTATATCAGAAGAAGAGTCTGGATTAATAATTATTTCTATTTTAATGGAAGAACCTCAATTATCTGCAGATATATCAAATTATGTTGCAGAATATTTAAAAAATTTTATTGGAAATAAAATTTTAATTGAATCTTCAGAGAGACGAAAATTTATTGAACAAAGATTAGAAAGTTCTAAAAATGATTTATCAATTTCTGAAGAAAAATTAACATCATTTATTGAAGAACACCCACTTGCCTTAGATACGCCTAGCTTACAATTAGAAAGAGGCCGATTAATAAGAAATATTGAAGTTAATCAGCAAGTATATATAATATTAAGACAACAATATGAAGTAGCAAAAATAGACGAACTTAGTGAGTCTCCAATAATCAATATATTAGATAAAGGGGAACCTGCAATTGAAAAAACTTCTCCCCAAAGAGTATTTATTGTAATTAGTTTCTTTTTTATAGGATTATTTTTTTGTATAATCTATATTTATTTAAATCAAGTTTTTAGTTTAATTATTAAACAATTATATCAAAAAAAATAATTGATAATTTAATATTGAAAATTGGAATAATTATTCAAGCACGATATGGTTCCACTCGTTTACCTTTTAAAATGGTAAAGAAATTTTACAATAACTTTGGAATCCTTGATATTTTAATAAATAGATTAATTTATGCAAAACTAAATATCCCAATTATATTAGCAACAACAAATAATTTATTAGATACTAAAATTGTTGATATTGCAACTAAAAATAATATTATTTTTTTTAGAGGTAATGAAAAAAATGTTTTAAATCGTTTTATAAACGCGGCAAAAATTAATAAGATTGATAAAATTATTAGAATTTGTGCTGATAATCCACTTTTAGACATTGGATATTTAAAAAATATGATAAATAAATTTAAAATTTCAGATGTAGATTATTGGTCATATCAATTACCAAATAATAAACTTACAATATTATCTCATTTTGGGTTTTGGGCTGAGGGGGTGAAATTATCAGCTTTAGAAAAAATAGCTAAAAATACAAATGACTTAAAATATATTGAACATGTTACAAATTATATTTATCTAAATAAAAATAAATTTGATATTCATTTAGAAAAATTAGATAATACTAATTTACATGAAAATATTAGACTTACAATTGATACAAAATCAGATTTTCAAATTGTAAAAGAAATATATTATAAAATAAAAAAAGAAAATATTAATTTAAACATTAATAATATTATAAAAATGATTAATGAAAATATTATTTGGCAAAATCAAATGAAAAAAAATATTATTTTAAATGAAAAATAATAAATCAACATATATAATCGGTGAAATTGGACAAAATCATAATGGATCTGTAGATATTGCAAAATTAATTATTGATATTGTCAATAGAGATATAAGAGATGAATTATTTGATAATTCATTAAAAAAAATAGATGCAATAAAATTAACAAAAAGAGATTTAACAGAGGAACTATCGGTTTCTTCAATGAATAAACCCTATTTGTCTCCACACTCTTTTGGTAAAACTTATGGTGAACATCGTCAATTTTTAGAATTATCAAATGAAGAACATTTTGAGATTTTTAAATATTCAAAATTAAATGGTTTAGATTTTATTGAAACTCTTACTTCTAAAGGTACCTTAAGCTTATTAAAATTATTTTTACCCGATAAGATAAAAATTGCATCTAGAGATTTGACAAATTTACCTTTATTAAAAGCTATCGCAGAAACAAATATTCCAATTATATTATCTACAGGTATGGCAGGTAAAAAAGAATTAGACGATGCATTAACTATTATAACAAAATCTCATAATAATATTTCGATATTACATTGTCTATCTGAATACCCCGCTCAATATAAAAATATTAATTTATTTACAATACCATATTTAAAGAAGAATTATTCTCAATATAGAATTGGCTATTCTGATCACTCAATAGGTATATCCATTCCTGTTGCCGCTGTAGCATTAGGTGCTGAAATAATTGAAAAACATATTACATTAGATCGAAAAATGAAAGGTACAGATCAGGCTGGCTCACTCGGTGCTAATGGTGTATGGCGTATGGTAAGAGATATAAGAAACATGGAAATGTCTTTAGGTAAAGAGGAAATTATTATTTCGAATTCGGTGGTTCAAGCAAAAAATAAACTTGAAAGATCTATTGCTACCAAGGCGAATTTAGATGTTGGTCATATTATTAGTGAAGATGATTTACATTTGCTTAGTCCTGGGGATGGATTTAGGTGGTCAAATAAAAACAATATTATTGGTAAAAAAATAATTAAAAAAATTAATAAAAATGAGATAATATATAAAGAATTTTTATCAAAATGACTAGAATTAAAAAATTACCTAAATTAGTTTTATCAGATATTGATGGAGTTTGGACAGATGGAGGTATGTATTATGATCAAACTGGTAATGAATGGAAAAAATTTAATACATATGATAGTGCAGGGATTTTATTGTGTAAAAAATTAAATATTCCTACCGGTATTATTACCGGTGAAAATACGAATATTGTTAAAAATAGAATTCAAAAACTGAAAATTGAGTATCTATTCCAAGGTATTCAAGATAAGTTAATTGTTGTTAACACCTTATGTAATAAATTAAAAATCTCTATAGATGATGTTGCATATATTGGTGATGATTTAAATGATATTAGTGTTTTGCAAGCTGTTGGTATATCGGGAGCACCTCATAATTCACCTGATTATATAAAAAATAAAGTTCAAATTGTAACAAATAAATCTGGTGGTGAGGGTGCTTTTAGAGAATTTATAGAGACAATTTTTCTTAATAATGGAATAAATATAGAAACTATATTTACAATTTGAAAAATCAAAATTTTAAATATATTCTTTTTTTTGTTGAATCACCACTTCAATTATTATGTGCTTATGAAGCCATTGGATATTTTAAATTAAAAAAATTCCAAATCTATATCCGACTTTCAAATTTGTCTGTAAATGACAACCAAATAATCAATATTTGTAAATTATTATTTAATAAATATGAACAAAATAATATTAAATATATAACAATTGTTCCTAATTTAAATTTTATTGCAATATTAAAAATAATATTATATAAAATTTTAATATTTAAATATATTTTTTATATCGATAAGATTGCAATTGGAAATTATCAATCTAATTTTTTTTCATTTTTAATTAAATGGGTTGATACAAAAAAAGTATTGTTATTAGATGATGGATCTGGAAGTTTAAATGTGCAAAAATTATTAACAAAAGAAAATGCATTTGATACATTTACATTTTTCAGGTTAGAAAAAAAATATAATCAAAATATATACATCAATCATTTTCATAGAATAAAAAAACTAGTTAAAAATAAAATTATTCATAATGAAATAATATTTATAGGCTCAAAAATTAGTGAGGTACGCATAATAAGTGAAGCAGAATTTTTATTATTAATGCAAAAAATTGTAAAATATTTTAATAAAAAAATTATATATATTCCACACAGAGGAGAATCTAACCAAAAAATAAATAAATTAAAGAAAATAAAAAATATTAGAATTATGACTTTAAACTATCCAATTGAAATGATTGGAATATATAATCAAAATATGTATAATACTTTTGTTTCATTTTTTTCAACAGCCCTTTTTACATTGAAAAATATATATAACATAGAACCCATTGCAATTAAAATTAATTATAATAATGCAAAAAATAAAGATATGATCGAAGAAGTATATAATTATTATTCAAATGAAATGAAAATCATTGAATTGTAATATATGTTAAAATTAATTACAAATAATTTGATTATATATGGATCGACAAATTTAATAAAGTCCTTTATTCCTTTCTTACTTCTACCGATATTAACTACCTATTTATCACAAACCGAATTTGGTATTTTATCATTAATCGAAGTAGCTATATTATTTTTATTCCCTATTATATCACTTAATATTAAAGGAGCTATAAATGTTGAATTTTTTAATTTAGGTTTAAAAGAGCTAAAATACTTTATTACAAATTCATTATCTTTAACATTCTTAGTTTTTATTTCTATATCAGTAATATTTTTTTCATTTTCAAGTAATATTGAGCAAATCACAGGAATTCCTCAAAATATAATTATATTTTTGCCAGTTTTTTCTTTTTTAAGAGTCAATTCACAAGTTTTATTGGGAATTTTTCAAATATCTCAAAATCCAAAAAAATATGCATTATTTACAATAATTCAATCATTATTTGACTTTTTATTAACTTATATTTTAGTAGTCATTTACCATCAAAATTATTGGGGGAGATTAGGGGGGATATATATATCTTTTTTTGTATCATCAATAATTGCTCTAATTTATTTGTATAAATTTGACTATTTAACTTTACCTGTTTTTAAATATACGAAAAATATTTTGAAATTTGGAATACCATTAATCCCTCATGCTGTAGGGGGCACAATTATAGCAATGTCTGATCGTTTTTTTATATCATATTATTATTCATATAATGATGTTGGAATATATTCTGTTGCATATCAGGTCTCATCAATAATGTTATTATTTGGCATGTCTCTTAATCAAGGTTGGGTTCCAATTTTTTATAAGCTACTAAAATCTAAAACCGATATAAAAATAATATTAAAATATATAATTTATTTATCATTTTTTATCCTTACCACCTTTTTATTAATTTTTATTTTCAGAAATTTCATATTCAATTTATTTATAAATGAAAAATTTTACATTTCAAAAGATTATTTTTTATTACTATTGTTTGGGTTTTTATTTCAATCTTTATATTTTTTAATAACTAATTTCATTTTTTATTTTAAAAAAACAATATATTTAGCAATTATTACATGTTCTTGTGCTTTGATTAATATATTGTTAAATTTTATTCTTATCCAAACATATGGTGTAAAAGGAGTTGCCATAGCAACCTTTATAACATGGGGATTATTTCTTTTAATAATAATAATATCAACTTATTTTTTGTTGGAAAATGAAAATTATTAAATATTTATTAAGACTTATATTTACTTCTATTTCAATTTTAAGAATTGGTTCATACAAAACAATACCTAAAGTAAATTTCTATTCTAGATTTACTAAAAATACTCATTTAGGGAATAATACTAACTTTAATGGTATGATTATTAAAGGAAATGGGAATGTTGAAATTGGTGATAATTTTCACTCTGGAGAAAATTGTAAAATAATAAACTCTTTTCATAAATATGATGATGGTGATTCTATACCTTATGATTCAATTATAAAGATAAATAAAAATATTTTAATTAAACAGAATGTTTGGTTAGGTGATAATGTAATAATTCTAGGGGGTGTTGAAATTGAAGAAGGGGCAATAATTCAAGCAGGTGCTGTCGTTGTACAAAATGTACCTAAATATGCAATTGTTGGTGGTAACCCTGCAAAAATATTCAAGTATAGAAATATTGATCATTATGAAAAATTAAAAAGTCTAAATAAAATAATATAATAGAATGCTCGGTTTTTTAATTTATTTACCAACTATAGAGATTATTCCTCATTTAATGTTTGTTTTTGCATTTGTTTACATCTTTTTTAAAGAAAAAGAATTAATTTCAAGCTCAATTATATTGTCAGAAATAAATTATTATAATATTTTATTAGTATTGTTGATAATTTTATTTTCATTACTAAACAGAGTATTTTCTCCCCTAAACATTAATAATTTAAGCGATGCATTTCCATATCAATTTTTATTAATTTTCACACTACTTATCGCGTTTAATATTTCAAAATTTGATATAAAAATATTATTAATATTTATTTTCATTGAATCTTTATTTGTAATATATGAATTTTATATTGGAGATATGTCTGTATTTGGATCAAATTTAATTGATGCAAATGAAACTTATTTATTACAAATGAGGCCGTACGGACTAAGTCGAAATTCAAGTAATGTTGCATCGAAGCTTTTTTTATTTTTTATTTTATCAAAGCATTATTTTAGAAAAGATAAATTAGTTAAATATATGACTCCCGTAGTTGTGATTGCTTTATTACTTACATTTAATAGAACGGCAATGATTTGTACTCTGTTTTTTTATTTATTATATATATGTACTCAATTTTTTACAAAAAGAATATCAAAATTTGAAATATTTACATTTATTTCATTAATTTTTATTACGATATATTTTACAATTCAATACTTTGATATAATAGAAATGCAATTAACTGGTGGTCAGGGTAAATTTAGAACTTTTACGATTAGAGAGAATATATGGAGTGAATATTATCAATATATAAAAGAAAATATATTATTGGGGAATAATTCATATAAATATTTAATTAAATATAAAGGTTTAATTTTTCATGCGCATAATTCTTTCATTCAAACATTGGCAACAAATGGAATTATTATATTTCTTTTATACTTAATTCTAATTATAATAAATATTAATAAAAAAAACTTGATTTATATATTACCAATATTATTATTTGCAATCCCTCAATATACAATATTTTGGGGAATATCCTTGGAAGATATCACATTTTTTTCATTATTAATCAATAATAATTCATAATAAATTGAATACATTAATTTCAATTATTACACCTATGTATAATTCTGAGAAATATATTGAAGAAACAATTATTTCGGTAATTAATCAAACTTATCAAAATTGGGAAATGATTATCGTTGATGATAATTCAAATGATAATAGTATTAAGATTGTTAATAAATTTAAAAATGAAAAGAGAATTCGTTTAATAAAAACAAATAATAATAATGGTGCTGCAGTTACAAGAAATATTGCAATTAATAACTCTACTGGTAGATTTATAGCATTTCTTGATAGTGATGATTTATGGGATGAAAATAAATTAATGATTCAAATAAATCATTTGATTGAAAATGATATTGCTTTTTCATTTACAAAATATGATAGGGTTTCAGAAAATGGTTTTAAAATGAATGGTAAACGACAGTTCAATTTAGAACCATCTTTTAATTTTTTAATTTCTAATTGTGTAATTGGGTGCTTAACTGTTATGCTCGATAAGGAAAAATGTGGAGAAATAAATTTCCCATTAATTAAAAAAAGGCAAGATCATGGTTTATGGTTAACTCTCTATCAAAATGGTATTAAACCATATGGTATTAATAAATATTTAGCAAAATATAGGGTTCGAAACAACTCCATATCGAGTAATAAATTTTATGCGTCAATTTATCAATGGAAATTATATCGAGAAATTATGAAATTTAATTTTTTCCCATCAATTAAATATATTATTATATATCTCATAACAGGAATAAAAAATAGAATTTAATTATTTATGCAATTATTAATTAATCAATTACAAAATATATCCGAAGAGAATTTTCATTTTTTTCATTTTTTAATTCCATTTACATTGACGATGATTGTGATGCCCATTGGAGTTAAAATATTAACTTTTTATAAAATAATGGATATCCCTAATTCAAGAAAAGTACATACAGATCCAATTCCAAGTACAGGTGGTATTTTAATTTTTTTCTGTTTTTTACTATCAGCAATATTATTAATCCCCTTTCAAAGTTTAATTCCTGCATATATAATTGGGAGTAGCTTTTTAGTTTTTATTGGTTTAATGGATGATATAAATCCAATATCACCATATGTAAAATTTATGACACAAATTTTAGCAGGTTTTATTTTTATATCCATTACAAAAATTACTTTTATCATTCCTGGATTTGAAAATTCTATATTCATATCGTTTATTATTACATTATTTTTCATTGTTGCAGTTACAAATTCATTAAATTTAATAGATGGAATGGATGGACTTGCATCTGGGATTTCTATTATTATTTTAACAGTTATTTCCATTCAAACGGGATTCCAACATAGCCTACTATCAATCATCTTAATATCTTGCATCTTTGGTTTTTTAAGAGCAAATACTTTTCCAGCCATGATTTTTATGGGAGATAGTGGAAGTTATTTTTTGGGTTACTCGATTGCAATATTTATTTTAATTATGTATAATAATACAAATATAAATATGCTGAATATTCCTATTATTTTAGGTATTCCCTTTATTGATACAACTTGGGTTTTTTTTAAAAGACTTCTTAACAGACAAAATATCTTCACACCAGATAAAAACCATATTCACCATATATTACAACGATTTAATATTCAACATAAAAATGTAGTTTTCTTGCTTTATTCAATTCAAGGGATTTTCGCAATATTATTTTTAAGCATAAATAATTCATTTCATTTGAGTAATTTTCTTCCATTATTAGTCATTATTCCATTATCATTACAACATATATATCTAATTTTCAGAGATGATATTAAGTCTATTAAAGATTTCACAGGCAAGCTCTATCATAATGTATTCAAATTTATTCCATGGATAAAATATGTTTATATTCCTTTTTTTATATTTAATTTATGCATTTTATATTTTATTTTAACAAAAACATCAATTGAATTAGAGAAAGGGCATATTTATATGATTATTTTATCTATGATTTGTGCCTTTATGTTTATTTTAGATAATAATTCCGGACGAACAAATAATGTAAGTATAGGAATGATTTTATTAACCTGGTTAAGTTTTTATTTTTCAAAAACAGAAGCATATCAATTATTTCCAATAAACCCAGATATAGTACTAACATTATTGGGAATAGGTGTGTTAATGTCAATTTTAGGGTTATTTAAAACACATCATATATTTGATAGTCCAACAGAGTATCTTACCATTATTCTCCTATCGCTAATATTTCTATTCCCTAATATTCATGAATTAAATAGAACCGGTTTTCATTTAATCTTTTTATTCTTAGTTTATAAAGTGTTACTTCAAAGCCGTTTAATAAAAAAATATAATATCATTTATTGGATTAATTTTATATCATTATGTACATTAATTATTCGAAATATTTAATTTTATCATTATTATTTTGTTGTACTTTGATTTTTACTCAAGGTATATCAAATCAATTCTCTATTAATTCTAAAATTAATAATGAAGTGGTTTCTATTTTAAAATATGAAATATCACCAAATCTTTATAGGTATCCTTTTAGACAAATAAAACCGATGAAGAAACCGATGAATGTGTTAAAATATTTTAATAATAAATTACAGTTATATCCAATTTTAGGGTTAAGATATTCAACTTCTGGATTTGAAATGATCCCAGAAATATCTCCGACTATTTGGATTACTCCAGGAATTAATTTAAATTTGATAGTACCTGTAATATCACCCTATTCAGGCGTTTTTTTTCAAGCATGGGGTAGTTTTTATAAACATTCTGCATATTTTATAGATAAAAGCAGTTTTGAATTAGATGGTTTAAAACCATTTGAATTTAATCCTCAATATTCAATGGAATATTTTACAAAAACGAAGGAACCTGAATGGGGAGTTGATTTTGATGAAGGTCAAGGTGGGGTTGCACTTTTTAGTAATAAATTTGAAGTTTATTTTGGGAAATTCAAATCTTCAATAGGACCATTTTTAAGAGGTAATTTAAGTTTATCATTAAAATCGCCAAGCTATCCTCAATTTAAAATAAGTTATAAAGAAAATGATTTTTTTGAATTTACATGGGTAATTGGTGAATTGATTTCTGAAATTCCAGATTCAAATTTATCAATTGCATATAATAATAGCTCATCAATTGTACGATACCCATGGATAAAGCGAGGAATTATTCAACATCGATTTGATTTTTTCCTATCAGAAAATATTAGAATTGGTTTGTATGAACAAATTCTTTATGGTGCAAGAAATTTACCTTGGCAGTATTTAATTCCTATTATGCCATATTGGTCAGCACAACATGCAATGGGGGATGTTGATAACCTACAGATGGGTTTAGATATAGATTGGCTACATCAAAAAGGGCGAACAAACTTTGCATTTTATGTTGATGAATGGGCGCCATTTGATACTTTTGATAAAAATAATCATCATAATTGGATCGCTTTTCAAATCGGGCATACTCAATTACTTACAATAAAAAATGAATTATTTTATTTTAGATGTGAAAATGCATTAATAGCTCCACAGATTTATGAACATAAATTCCCAATTAATGAAAATTATAATCAAGGGTATCCGCTAGGATATTGGTCAAAAGGTGATTCTTTTGATTTTTGGGTTGTATTGGCATGGATTAATGAAAGTAAATTTTCACCTCGTGCAGAATTTGAATATACAATTTTGGGTGAACCAAAATATGAAATTGGTCGTAAATTTTTAGATAATTCAAATTATAGTAAAAAGAAGATATCAATCGTTTGTGAGTATAATTTAAGTGATATTATTAAAATAGATTTAAATTTTTCAAAATTTCAATTAAATGATTTTGAAAATAAAAAGTTAGTATATTTGGATACTACAATTAAATTTAAGTATAATATTTCATATTAGTTTGGAGAAAAAGTGTTACCATTAAAGTTTATTAGAGAAAATATTGAATTCGTTAAGTCTAAAACAAAATCTAAAAACACTGAAATAGATTTTGATATTATATTAAATTTAGATTTGACTCGTAGAAAATTAATTAATAGTGTTGAAAATTTAAAATCTGACCGAAATTCATTCTCTAAAAAAATTGGGAAGTTAAAAAAAGAAGGTAAGGATGTATCAGAAGTATTAATAAATATGAAAAATACATCAACAGAGATAAAAGATTTAGATATTCAATTAAAAGAAATAAATAATAAATTAGATAATTTATTACTATATATCCCTAATTTATGTCATGAAAGTGTTCCGACTGGTAATTCTGAAAATGATAATTTGCTAATTAAAGAGTGGGGTGAAATTCCTAAATTTGATTTTAAACCTAAAGATCATTTAGAGTTAGGTGAAAACTTAAATTTATTTGATTTTAAAAGAGCATCTAAAATGTCGGGAACAGGATTCCCATTATATGTCGGGAAAGGAGCAAAATTAGAACGAGGAATTATTCAATTTATGCTTGATTTGCATTCAGATGAACATGGTTATACTGAATTATTCCCTCCTTTTTTAACAAATAGAGAAGCGACACAAACTACAGGTCAACTTCCTAAATTTGAAGAAGATATGTATTATATTCCATCAGATGATTTATTCTGTATTTCTACTGCTGAAGTACCTGTTACAAATATTCATAAAGATGAGATACTAAAAGAAGATGAATTAACAAAAAAATATGTCGCTTATAGTGCGTGTTTTAGAAGAGAAGCTGGAAGTTACGGAAAGGATACTCGCGGACTATTGAGAGTTCACCAATTTAATAAAGTTGAATTAGTTAAATTTACAAAACCTGAAGAATCATACAATGAATTAGAAAAATTATTACAAAATGCAGAAAAAGTTCTTCAATTATTAAATATTCCATATCGAATTGTAACTTTATGTTCTGGTGATTTAAGCTTTTCTGCTGCAAAATGCTACGATATTGAAATTTGGGCCTCAGGAACCAACAAGTGGTTAGAGGTATCAAGTTGTAGTAATTTTGAATCCTTTCAAGCAAGAAGAGGGAATATTAGATATAGAAATAATGAAACAGGTAAATTAGAATTTGTTCATACAATAAATGGCTCAGGTGTTGCAACCCCAAGACTTGTTGCTGCTTTACTGGAAAATAATCAAAATGAAGATGGAACAATCACTATTCCTAAAGTTCTTCATCGATATTTGAATATGACCCAATTATAAATTCATTGTTACATATTCTTCGTTCCAGTTGGCTATATTTAAATGGATTTATTTCTGTATTAATTTTTGGTGTAATAATATTATTTATAGGTCTTTTCGATAAAAAGAAAAATATTACAGGTATATTTGTCCGTATATGGGGGCAATGGATGTGTAAATCAAGTGGTATAAATATTTCTATTGAAGGACTGGATTTTTTAACTCAGAAAAATCAATATATTTTTATTGCAAATCACGAAAGCTTGCTTGATATTCCTGTTGTTTTAAGTCAAATCCCTTTTAATATAATATTTTTAACAAAAAAAGAATTATTTCCAATCCCCTTGTTTGGCTGGGCAATGCATTCAGCAGGTATGATTCGTGTTGATAGGCAAAATAAAGAAAGGGCTAAAAAATCAGTTAAACAAGCATTAACATCCTTGAAAGATAAAAATATTAATGTGCTAGTTTATCCAGAAGGAACACGATCCAGCCCTGGAAAATTACTTCCATTTAAAAAAGGTAGTTTTATATTGGCTATTCAATCTGGATTACCAATTGTACCTATTACAATATTGAATACAGGTTTGAATCTTCCCAAAAGAAAATTAATACTAAATAAACAAATTGATATAAAATTAATTATTCATGAACCAATAAAAACAAAAAACCTTGATCCTGAATATGATAAAGACCGATTAGCAAATTTAACATATAATATTATTAATAAAGACTTAAAATAGGTTATATTATTATAGATGTATAGTGTATTAAATGAATATAGATTTGTCTCTGATTCTGGATTTAAATATACCAATATTCCAGAAAGCTTTATACATAATCAATGGAAAGAAATGTCATCTAAATTAATTACGACTAATTTAGGAGATATTACAGTTCTATTTCCTGGAGAGCAGAACAACTCTGCAGGCCCTGATTTTTTAAATTCTATTATTCGTTTACCAAATGGAAAAATATTAAAAGGTGCTGTTGAAATTCATGTAAATGGAAATGACTGGAAAAGACATCAGCATCATTTAAATCCAAATTATAATAATATTTTATTACATGTTTCATTATCATTACGAAATAATACATCTTCTGCAATGTTTGAAGGATATTTTAACATTAATAAGGTAACCCCAATATCATTATCACCATGTAAAAATTCAATAATTAAAATTGATAAATTAAAAAAAATATTATATGATTTAGCTGAAATTAGATTCCTTTTAAAAGTAAATGAATTAAAAATGCAAAATAAAACGGAATTGATATTTAAGATATTTTCATTTTTACATTTTAACCGACAATTAGATGATATCAAAATTATTGCAAATAAATTTATTAAATTAAGATCAGAAAAGTTATCAAACGAAAGAATAATAATAAATTTGAAAAACATGGTACATTCTATTAATTGGCAAGGAGGTCGGTCTCCCAATATTTTTCAGTTAAATAGAATTCCAAATATAGTTTATACAATTGAATATTTGAATATGTTAAATAACTTAAATGAAATAAATCTTTTTCATTTTTTACAATTTCTTAAAAATAAAAATTCATTTAAATTAGCTGGCCATCAATTTAATATTGAACTTTATATTAATATAATTATACCATTTATCATGAGTAATTATAATAATAATAAATTTAATCATTGGAAAAAAATCAAATCTCCTCATTATGGAAAAATAGACAAAATTTTAAAAAAATGGAATGTGGATATCCGTTTAAACATTGCATTAACTCAAGGAATTATATTTTTAGAAAAATCTTATTGTTCTTCACGTTTATGTGAAGATTGTCCATTATTTATTAATTCCTAGTGTTGTTCTATGTGTTTTATACTTCTTAATTTTAAGGCTTGAAAATCTCTGCAATTTTATATATTTTATTGTTCTCTTTTGCACTTAGTATGCCTGATACGAATTTAGTTTACTTAAATCAATTGAGAATAGACTCAACGATTATTCAAACAACAGATAAGCCGGCATATAATACTCAGCTTGAAATAAGTATGGATTCATTATTTATTGATGATGAATTATTTGATTTACGAATTTCAGATGCGAAAGAAATGTTCTCTGAAGCAATTATTGCTGATCTTACAAGTGATACAATGAATGCCGGATATCAATTTGAATTATTATTTGAACTCCTTTCTGATTTAGAAATGTTAAGCTTAGAAGATGAATTTCAAAATTTAGAATTTAATACGCTTCTTACGGCGGCTATAAATTATTATGAACATCAGAGTCAAAGTATTGATAAAACTGAGTCGGGTCTTTCAGTAGCAGTTTTAAGAGATAGGCTCAATGATTTTGTTTATTCGCAAACACTTGAAGATTTAGAATATGTTGAAGAAACAATTGAAGTAATACCTGGACATGTACCAATTACATATAATCGTAAAGTGGCAAGTATTATTAAATTTTTCACTCATCAAGGAAAAAAATCTGTTCAAAAATGGCTAGATAGATCTGATAGGTATAAAGAAATAATGCTTCCAATTCTTGAAGAAGAGGGAGTTCCTTCAGAATTATTTTATCTTGCAATGATTGAAAGTGGATTAAACCCTATTGCAATGTCTTATGCAAATGCAGCAGGGTTCTGGCAATTTATTGCATCAACCGGTAAGGCCTATGGACTTAAAAAGAATTGGTGGGTTGACGAGCGAAGTGATTTTGAAAAATCTACTCATGCTGCCGCAAATTATTTAAAAGACCTTCACGATGAATTTGGTGATTGGTATCTTGCTTTTGCCGCATATAATTGCGGGGAAGGACGAGTAAGAAGAGTGATAAAACGACATGGAACGAGAGATTATTGGAAACTCACATCGCTCCCTGCAGAAACTAGAAATTATGTACCCAATATAATGGCCGCTATTTTTGTTGCAAAAGATCCTGCTAAATATGGTTTTAGAGTAAAACCCGAACCTAAAATTGAATGGGAAATAAAAAATGTAAATAAATCTGTATTATTAAAGGATTTAGCCGTTTGTGCGGGAACAACTGAAACTATTTTATCATTATATAATCCTGAGTTAAGAAGAAATATTATTCCGCCAATTGAAAAAAATAAATTTTATCCTCTTCGGTTGCCATTAAATTCAAATAGCCATTTTGATTCATTATATGCATTATTGAAAGAAAAAAAAGTTGATGAAGTTGTTTTTGAAACACATCGTGTGCGAAGAGGTGAAAGTTTATGGTTAATAGCAAAAAAATATAATATAAGAATTCAAGATATTGTTGATGCAAACCGATTGCAAAAAACAAGATATATTAAACCTGGTCAACGATTACAAATCCCTGTTTCTGGCTATGAAAGTGTTCGTAATAAATCGATCAATAAATCAGGTAAAAAGAAAATTTATTATACAGTTAGATATGGTGATACATTGGGTGGAATAGCGCGGAAATATTATACTTCTGTACGAAAGTTAAAAAATTGGAATGGATTACGATCTGATTTTTTACGCCAAGGTCAAAAACTTATTATTTGGACAAAATCATAGTATGAATTTTAAATTTATCTTACTGATATTAAGTATTTTAATATTTTCAGGATGTGATATTACAAAAGATAATCCCCTAATCGGTTTAGTTGAAATCAATGGCGCGATATTAGAATCAGAAGAAATTGTAAAAAATTTGAATTATTTTTATTTAAGAGATGATATCAATGGGATTTTGGTTAGGGTAAATTCACCAGGTGGTGGGGTCGCGGCAAGTCAGGAAATATACCAAAAAATTAAAAATATTAGAGATCGTTCAAATAAACCAATTATTATTTCCATGAGTAGTATGGCTACTTCAGGAGGATATTATGTTTCAATTGGTGCTGATTCTATTGTTGCAAACCCAGGCTCTATTACGGGTTCAATCGGTGTAATTATGGGTTATCCTACTGTTGCTAAATTAATGGAAATAATTGGTGTTGATTATACAACTATAAAAAGTGGTGATTTTAAAGATTCAGGATCCCCTTTTAGAAAAACATCAAAAAGTGATAATGATTATTTCAATGAAGTTGTACTTGAATTATTTGATCAATTTAAGTCCGATGTTGCATTTGAAAGAAATTTATCTGAAGATAAAATAAAAGAATTAGCTCAAGGGCAAATATTTTCAGGGCGACAAGCATACAACAATGGTTTGGTAGATCGAATTGGTACATTTGAGGATGCAATCTGGCTAATTGGTAAAATGGCTGGATATACATCACGTCCTACCTTAATTCGCATACCAGAAAAACAACCTAGTTTAATCAATGCAATTATGAGTGAAATTAAAGTAAATTTAGGTCTAAATTTTTTACATGCAATTCCTGAATATAGTTTTAATTAGAGGGTAGATATGACAAAAGCAGATATAGTAGAGGAAGTATCAAAGCAAACTGGATTTACAAAAGTAGAGACAGATTATATTCTTAACACTATTTTGGATACAATAAAAAAATCACTTGAAAAAGGTGATAGAATCGAAATAAGGGGTTTTGGAAATTTTATAGTTAAACATTTAGCTGGAAAAGAAGCTCGAAACCCAAAAACAAATGAAAAAATATGGGTGAAGGAACGATTTGTACCTAAATTTAAGGCTTCTAAATTGTTAATTGACTCAGTATACAAATCTCAATTAAGAGGATTTTAAGGAGGCAAAATGCCCTGTGGTAAAAAGCGTAAAAGACGTAAAATAAATACACATAAGCGTAAAAAGAGATTACGTGCAAATAGACATAAGAAAAAAAATAAATAATTTTAATTAACTAATAATTATTTTTTAAAACTATCTATCGCTATATTATTTATAGTGATAGATAGATTATTTATATATTAAAGTATGGTGATTTACACTGTTACCCAAATAAATAATCAAGCTAAATTAACAATTGAAAGAAAATTTAGTAATATATTGGTGAAAGGTGAAATTACATCTAAAAATTTCTATCCATCAGGTCACACCTATTTCACAATTATTGATGAAAACAGTGAACTTTCTATTGTTAATTTTAATTCTCAAAATAATCAACATGTAATTCAAGTCGGTAAAAAAGTAATCCTTTCTGGAAAACTTAGTTTATATCAACCAAAAGGAAGATATCAATTTATTGCCCACAACATTTACCCTGAAGGAGATGGAGAGTTATGGATTAAATTTGAAAAATTAAAAAAATCTTTAGAATTAGAAGGTTTATTTAATTCTGAAAATAAAAAAAGAATTCCATTAACGGCAAAATCAGTTGGAATAATTACATCAGAAAAGGGCTCCGTTTTATGGGATATGATAGAATATTTCAAAGTTCAAGGTGTAAAATTAAATATTAAATTATTTCATTCAGCTGTGCAAGGTGAGGGTGCGGTAAATAGTCTAATTAAGGGTATTGAAACGCTAGAAAAATTAAATGTAGATATAATTATTTTAGCTAGAGGTGGTGGTTCTATTGAAGATTTGTGGTGTTTTAATAATGAAAAATTAATTAGAAAAATATATTCTATTAAAATCCCTTTAATTTCCGCCATTGGACATGAAACTGATTTTACATTAGCGGATTTTGTTGCAGATTACCGAGCACCTACACCATCATTTGCATCTGAGTTAATTACACGAAATTATCAACAAACAAATTTAGATATTGATGGGTTTTATTCCGAAATTATTAATATAATTAATGATAAATTAATTAACTATAATACAATATTAGATTCAATAAATTTAAAATTTAAAATTAAATTATTAATTAGTAATTTAGAATCTTTTCATCAGCAGATTGATTTTATTCATAATAAAATATTAACTAAATTCTCTTATAGGTTAAAAACAATTTTAAATAAATTAGATTATTATGAAAATCTATTTAAAGTTAATTATCCGAATAATATTTTATCAAAAGGTTATTTAATTGCAAATAAAATGTCTGGTGAAAGAATTCAAAGCATAAAATCAATGCATATTAACGATAAAATAAAATTACAATTTCAAGATGGAATTGTTGAATCGAAAGTTTTAAAAATAGAAAAAAATGAATAATAAAAATTTTGAAAATAATTTAAAAAGGTTAAAAGAGATTTCTATAAAAATTGATAGTGATGATTTAGATTTTTCTAATTCTATTGATTTATTTGAAGAGGGAATGTTACTTACTAAAAAATGTAGAAAATTTTTAAATAAAGCCGAGTTGAAAATTGAAAAAATAATACTTGAAAATGATGAAGTTACACTAGAGAAATTTAATATGGATCAAGAAAAATGAAATTTGGAATTACAGGCAATGTATTAAAACCCGAATTTGAAACGATTTTTAAGCAAGTATATACTTTTTTAACAAAAAATAATCATGAAGTTTGGCTTTCGAATAATGTTTTTATTGACCGTTCCTCTCAAACATATAAAACTATTCCACAAAAATCAATAGATGAAATTGGTAAAGATTGTGATATTATTCTTTCTATTGGAGGTGATGGTACAATATTATCTACCTTTCGACAAGTAGCTGAATATGAAATCCCAATTTTTGGTATTCATATAGGAGGGCTAGGGTTTCTTGGAGAGTCTAATCAAGATACTTTTAAAAATGCATTAAATTCAATTTTGTCTGGAAATTATTTTACAGAAAAAAGAATGGCATTAAAATTAAATATTAATAATAATCCTAAAATATCTCATTATTCATTAAATGACATTGTAATTGATAATGGGAATTCACCAAGAACTCTCCAATTACATGTTTATATTTCAAATCATTTTTTAAATACATATATTAGTGATGGTGTTATTTTTAGCACACCAACAGGTTCTACGGCTTATTCATTATCTGCAGGAGGTCCAATTATAACACCTAATTTAAATGTTATAGGAGTAACGCCAATATGCCCTCATAGCTTGTCGGCTAGACCAATTATTTTATCTGATAATGAAAATATTAGAATCCAGTTTTCAGAGGAAAATGTTGGAATGGCAGTTAGTGTTGATGGGCAAATCCATATCCCGATTGATTATACCCAAGAAGTAAATATAGCTCGTTCTAAATTTGATGCATTATTAATCAGATTGCCTTATAATGATTATTACTCTACTTTAAGAACTAAAATGGGATGGTCTGGTAATTTTAGATAATATTATATTTGATTTGGGTTCCAGTAATTTTCATTTTTGTTTTCTACGTTTATAACCCAACGACTCCACACAAATAAGGCATCCGATAATCTATTTAAATAAATAATTATATTTGGATCAATTTCTTCCGTTAACATTAATTTTACTGCTTTTCTTTCAACCCTCCTACATACTGTCCTTGCTATATGTAAAGAAATATTGCTTTTTGAACCACCTGGTAAAATAAATGAGGTTAAAGGTATTAATTCATTATTAAATTTATCCATTTCATCTTCTAGATATTTAATATGAATATCTTCAATTTTAGGCATTTTAGAATGCATATTTTCAGGCATAGTTGCAACCATTGTACCTAAATTAAATAACTGATTTTGTATTTTAATTAATATAGAAATTAACTTTAATTTCATTTCAGAATTAATTTCAATATTTTTTATATTTACGATGCAAGCACCAATATAAGAATTCAGCTCATCAATTTCACCATAACATTCAATTCTTAAATCACTTTTTAATCGAGTTTGTCCTCCAACAAGTTTTGTCTTACCGGAGTCGCCCGATTTTGTATATACTTTATTAATTTTTATTTGTGGTTTTTTATACAATTTATTCTGGGTATGGCTTAAATGTTAATTCATGTTTTTTTAATTCTTGTACTTTCTTATCAGACCATGCTAAAGGTATATATTCGCATTTTAACCAAGGTTCAACCATATCCTGATAATGTGTGCTTCCTAAAACACCGCTTTGTCCTGGAGGCAAAATTACATTTGATTCATCAAAGTTTTTTAAGTCAATTATTAGTCTAATTGCTGGGCTCCATGCTGTATTTTCATATGGAGAATTTGGGTTAAAAGCGGTTTGGCAGACCGTGTCTGTATCACCTCCAATTGGAAATGGACCTAAATTAAATATTAGCGATAAAAACTCTTGACCTATTGTCAATCCATGTTGAAATGTTGCAGTATGGATTTTACCCCAAATCCATTCTTCTGGATTATACCCTAAATTAGATTCTAGCCAGATACAAGTAGATATAAGTGTTTTTTCAATTATGCTTATTAATTCATTTGAATCTTTTATCCATTTAGAACCTCCATCTTGTATAATTCTAATTAAAGCAGGTATAGAATGTCCTAGTAATTCGCTTGTCGGAAGTAATAATGGATGTTCACCAACACCTAGATATTTATCAGTTAATTTTATTCCTAATTGAGGTTCAACAATATTTTTTAATAATTTATAAATAAATACTTGATATACAGTACCTCCAGTTGTTTCTTTATTTAAATAGCCATCCCATTTAATAATTTCTGAAAGTACTTTACTTGCTTTTGGTTTTGCTGTTTGAAAATTCTTTAATAAACCTTCTAAAATTAATAATCCTGGGATTGATTTAAAATCAGTATGCAGTTTTTTACAATCCGAAATTGATATTTTTTCTTTTGAATCAAAAACCTCTTTAATCCTTTTTGCTCTATAACCATTCATATAGGAATTACTTAAAAAATATGGATAGTTATCATCAATAATTTTATTATTACATGAAATTACATATCCTGATTTAGGATTTAATAAATGAGGCATTTGATGGGAAGGGATCGAATCAATCCAATCACCTTTTTTATTCCAGCCTGGTACTGGAAGTTGACCTTCGCCTGAATTACGAATTGGAACTTCGCCTGTAACCCATAAACCAATATTATTTTCTGTATCTGCATATACAAAATTTAAAGGTGGAGCATCTAATTTTTGACATGCATCTACAAAATCATCCCAGTTTTTTGCCGTATTTAGATCCAATAAACCATTAAACATTGTATTTGGTTTTAATGCTTTTGAAGATAATGAAATATTTAAATTCTGTCTATTTGTAACATCTCCAATAAGAGGTCCATGAATTGTAGATTTAACTTTTTCTATAAAATCGGGTTTATTTTTTACTTTTATTATTTCATCTCTAACTTCTATCGAAAGTAATTCGTTTTCATAATGGTATTTATTTTCATCTGTATCTGAAATTTTTTCAATAAATATATCTTCATTATCAGAAAATGAGAGGGTTATTCCGATAGAAATATTTTCGTTATGACCTAAAATCATGCCTGGAAATCCTGGCAATGTAGCACCTGTAACATGATAATCATCGGCTTTTAAATGGTTTAAATACCATACACTTGGGATTTGAATCGCTAAATGGGTATCATTACAAAGTATTGCACCACCCGTCTCTGATTTATTTGCTGAAATAGCCCACGCATTAGACCCTCTACCGCCACCTTCCATATCTTTCATAAGATAGGGTCCAATAACAGATTCATACATATTATCCAAGCCAAGTTTATTAAATTCCAATCCATCAGGTAATTCAACAGGATTATCTTCAGGATAAATTATATTTAATTCTTCTGCTTTTTCCATGCCTACTTTATCGATTATTTCTTGCCGTGTTAGTGAACCAGACCAACCATGTGATAGTGTCCAACTCATTATTCTTCCCCAAACGATTGTATGGATTGGTTTCCAAGGTTCTGGTTTAATTCGTGTGAGCAAAAATTCAACGGGTTTCGGATAGTTATCAATATAATAATTAACCCCATCCGCAAATGAATGTAAATATGTAAGTTTCTCGTCTGTAATTAATTCTAAATCTTTTCTAGCCGTATTGTAAAATTCGAGTGTTCGTGTCAATCTATCAGTTTCAAGTGCGACTTCTCCAAATGCTTCAGCTAATCTACCCATTCCGATTCTTCTACTCATTTCTAATTGCCATAATCTATCCTGTGCATGAACAAAACCCTGGGCAAAAAATAAATCTGTTTTAGATTTCGCAGTAATATGTGGAATATTCCATTTATCACGAATAATAGAGATATCATCTTTTATAATATTTATTTTTTTCTCTCCATTAAAATGTTTTTTATTTATACATCTCGAATTTGCTTGAATAAACAACCATTTCATCATTTTTGCTAAATTATTTTTCAATTAAACATCCTTAATATTTTTTAATAATTTTATTCCAAATATGAAAATTAATAATCCAATAAAAGTTAACCAGTATGGTTGAAACTCTACACCTAATCTTGGATCGTAAATTAATCCATTAATCTTAATATCTGTAAACTCAAATAATACAGCCATGCTATTATTCAGAAAATGTAAATACATACATAGCCAAATATTACCAGTTTTTATAAATATCCAACCAAAGAAAATACCTGCAAGAAAAGCAGGGATGAATTGCCATGGATTTAAATGTATAATCCCAAATAGAAATGCAGAAAGTAAAATGGATTTATATTTTGAATATTTTTGTATAAACCCATTCAGAACTGCGCCTCTAAAAAAGATTTCTTCAGTAAAAGGAGCCATTATTGTTGCGGCCAATATTCCAGATGATGAAGAAAGGAGGGTTTCCATTAAACTATATAGTTCATTTGAAATTGGGTAAAAATATAAAATATAATTTTCAATTTCACCCAAGAAAATTAATAATCCAATACAAGTAACTGAAGAAATAAACCAAAATTTTAATGATGATTTATTTTTCATATTAAATAAATTTAAAAAAGAGCTATTTGAATTTTTATATATTAAATATGTTGGAATTAGAAAGGCAGGGATATTAAACCAAATAGAGTATTCCATCGGGATATCAATATTAAAAATAAATTTTAAAATGAAAAGAGGGAGGAGAATAATAGAAAAAGATAGTAAACAGAATCCAATTGCAAGTAGTAGTGAAAGCGGTTTTATTGCAATATTATTCATTCAATAATTACGAGAGGTGACCATAGTTAAGTATTACACTTTTAAGTATGTTAATCCCGGTAAAAATACAATCCTCGTTAATGTCGAAATAATTACAATGCAAATCTCTTGCATGGCCATCATAGCATCCAATTCTAAAATATGCACCTGGAATTTTTTCTAAGTAAAATGCAAAATCTTCACCACCTAAGCTTCCTTTCTCTAAAATTACTGTATTATTTTTTTCTAATATTGAATTTCCAGAGTCAATTATTAATTGTGTTAGAAGTTTATTATTATAAATCCCAGGTGATGAATATGGAATTGAAAATTCTATTTCAGTACCCGTAATATTATTAATTTCTGAAATAGCCTTATTTATTGAGCCATGTATAGTTTCTTTTTGTGCTGAATTTACATATCTCAAGGTACCCTTAAGTTTTATATTTGACGGGATAACATTAAATGTATCGCCTCCGTTAATGCTTCCAAAAACGAATACAATCGGAGATTCATCGGATTTAATTTGCTCTAAGTTTTTATTAATTTCACTTACAAGCATAGATGTTGCCAATACTAAGTCCACCGATTCTTCAGGCCGCGATGTATGGCCTCCATTACATTTTAACTCAATTTCAATGACTTCAACAGTTGCAGTAATGAAACCCTCTTTAATTGCAATTTGATTTGCATTTAGCATGGGGTATAAATGGTAACCAATTATGTGGGTAACATTATTAATTGCTCCACCTTTTATCATAGAAATTGCACCACCGGGAGAACACTCTTCAGCAGGTTGAAAAATAAATCTTAATCTTCCTGTTAATTTGGATTCATGTTCTTTTAATAATTTTATTAACCCAATTAATATAGTCATATGAGCATCATGGCCACATGCATGCATCATTTTTGTTTTTTTAGATGAATAATCACAATTTTTTATATCCTGAATTGGCAATGCATCTAAATCACATCGAATCGCAAGGATATTATCGGTTAGAGGTCCTAATTCAGTATAAAAACCAAACTTCATATCATTATTTTCAATAATTTGAAGCTCTAATGATTTTAAATAATTTTTTAAATATGCAGAGGTTTCTTTTTCAGCATAGCCAATTTCAGGATTTTCGTGTAAATATCTTCTTAATTGTATTAATTCATTTTGGTTCTTTTTCAGCCAATTTTCTAGCATACTAATCTAAAACACTTTGTTTAAATGAAGTAACAAATTCATTCAGAACTTGCTTTAAATCTTGATTTTCATTATAGATATCTAATTGTTTTCGATATGCAGGAACTTCATTTTCTAATTGATTTAAAATCCCTTTTAATTCATTTTGACAATTTAATTCGTATGCAATAGGCATAATTGTTTCAATCGTTTCAATAATAGAAGATTTTAAGGAAACCTGAGTACCGTTTTCATCAATAATTATATCGGCTTCTAAACCATACCGTGTAGCTCTCCATTTATTTTCTTGAACAAGCCAATAATCTAAAATTGGAAGTTGAGTTCCCATATTATAGTGATTAGAAATTGCAACCACCAAACATTGTGTAAATGCAGATAATCTTACAATTTCTTCTAGAGATGGAACCGAATCAAATAATCTAACTTCGACAGTTCCAAACATAGGGTGTGGGCGAATATCCCACCATACTTCTCTAATTGATTCGATTGTATGTGCTTTTTGAAGCGTTCTCATGAACTTTTGAAATTCACTATAATTTCTAAGAATTGCTGGTAACCCAGCTGTTGGCATTGATTCAAAAATTTTAGTACGCGTAGAAGCAAGCCCCGTGATTTCACTATCATGTATTGGTGAATTTGCAGATAAACCAATAAAGTGGGGGATATAACGGGTTAGACCATTTGTCACGGCAATAGCCTTTTCACCAGAATCAACTCCAATATGTACATGAACACCTGTAATTAATAGACGACGCAAAGGCCATTGCATTCGTTCAATTAAATTATGATATCTCGGATTATTTGAAATAGTTTGTTGATTCCATCTTGAAAAAGGGTGAGTTCCCATGGATAAAATACAAAAATTATTTTCTTCAGCACATTTTAATACTTTAATTAATGTATCTCTCAAATCATGACGAACCTCATTTACATCGTTACAAATATTTGTATTTATTTCAATTATTGAATTTAATAATTCTTCCTTTATCCGAGGATCATCTTTAAATGTATTTAATATTTGTGGTGCACCCGAAACGAGCTCAAAACTATCTTTATCTAATGTTTGTAATTCAAGCTCAACTCCAATTGTTGGATTCGGTGAACTATTAAAAAAAATTCTATTTTTAGGCATAATTTTGTGTCATTTTATTTTCTAATGAATTATTATATGTCTTTTTTAATTTTTTAACAGTTAAATTCACTAAATCATTTATAAATAATTTTCCATCCCCAGTTACTTTACCAATGCTTTGAGTTGGAATATCAAATTTTTGAGCAATTATGACTAAATCAATTAAATCTTTTTCGTTAAGTGAAACCATTATTGCGCTTTGACATTCACCAAATAATAATTCATCATTTCTAAGTTTTCTCGAAATATCTAATTTTGCTCCTAATTTCTTATCTGAAGATATTAATGATTCAGAGACAGCAACTGCAAGCCCTCCATCAGAAAGATCGTGAGCTGAATTTATTATTCCTTTTTTAATTGCTTCCAGACATACATCTTGTACTCGCATTTCAAATTCTAAATTTAATGGCGGTATTGGTCCTTCAACTTTTTTATGAATAGTTTTTAAATATTCTGACCCACCAATTTGACCATTCAATGAACCAATAATCAAAATGAAATCACCTTCATTTTTAAAATCCATACTTGTAATATGATTTACATTTTCTATTAGACCAACCATACTTATTACAGGTGAGGGATAAACTGCACCTAAATTACTTTCATTATATAAACTAACATTTCCACCCGTTACAGGAGTATTGAATGTACGACATGCTTCTCCCATCCCTGTGATTGCTTCTTTAAATTGCCAATATATTTCAGGGTCATTTGGATTTCCAAAATTAAGACAATTTGTAATTGCTAACGGTTCTGCTCCCGAACAAATCACATTTCGAGCAGATTCTGCGACCGCAATTTGTCCGCCAACTCTTGGGTTTAAATACACATATCGACTATTGCAATCTGTACTCATTGCAACTGATTTAGTCGTTCCTTTTATTCGGATAACTGCTGATTCATGCCCGGGACCAATTATTGTATTCGTTCTAACCGTTGAGTCATATTGGTTATAAATATAATTTTTGCTACAAATATTAGGAGAAGCCAAAAGTTTAATTAACACATTGTTAAAATTCTTAGGTTCTTTTATTTTTTCTAAATTAAGATTATTTAAATCTGTAAAATATTTAGGAACAGAAACAGGTAAATCATATTGAGGCGCACTTCCACCTAAGACTAATGAATCTACAGGGATATTTACAAACTTTTCATCCTTATAATAAATTTCTAAATTATTTGTATCGGTAACGACCCCAATTTGAGTACAATGTAAATCCCATTTTAAAAATACATCTTCAAGTTCTTTTTCAAACCCTTTTTTTATAACGACAAGCATTCGTTCTTGAGATTCAGAAAGCATAATTTCATAGGCATTCATATTTTTTTCACGAAGTGGGACTTTATCTAAATTTAATTTTATACCACATTTACCTTTGGCTGACATTTCAGATGAAGAACATGTAATCCCTGCGGCACCCATGTCTTGCATTCCCACTAGCCATTCTTTATTTCTTAAATCGAGAGATGCTTCTAATAATAATTTTTCAGTAAATGGATCACCAACTTGAACATTACTTCGTTTAGACTCTGATTCATCCGTTAATTCTACCGATGCAAAAGTAGCACCATGAATACCATCTTTCCCTGTTTTTGCACCCACGAGGAAGACTGGATTATCAACTCCTTCTGCAATTGCAGATATTGTTTCATCATGTTTAACAATTCCAAGCGTAAAGGCATTTACCAATGGATTACCCGTAAATGATTCTTCAATTACGACTTCTCCACCAATTGTAGGAACTCCAACACAATTTCCATAATCTGCAATTCCTTCAACCACTCGCTCTAATAAAAATCTGTTTTTGGGATGATCTAAACTTCCAAATCTTAATGAGTTCATATTTGCGATTGGTCTTGCACCCATTGTGAAAATATCTCTTAATATTCCACCAACACCAGTCGCCGCACCTTCATAAGGCTCTACAGCAGATGGATGATTATGTGATTCTATCTTAAAAGCCAATGCAAGATTATCGCCAATATCTACAAGGCCTGCATTTTCTTCACCTGCTTCAACTAATAATTTTCCACCATCACGAGGTAAAGTTTTTAATAATTTGATAGAACTTTTGTAAGAGCAATGCTCGCTCCACATAACAGAAAAAATTCCAATTTCTACATAAGTTGGTGTTCTGCCAAGTATTTCTAAAATATATTCATATTCACTTTTAGATAAACCATGTTCAATTGCGACATCAAGATCAACATTGAAATCCATTTTTTTCCTTAATTTTGTGGATAAATAGTGGTGAAGTATTTATTTTTATATCAAAAATAAAGTATGTAATTTATATTAATTTTTCATTACAGACATAAGGCAATTCACAGTATATATGTCATTTATACATTTTTTTTAGAACCATAATTCCATCATAAAATATTAGCTCATAAATATTATAGTAAAAAAATAGCCCCTACTAAAAAGTAAGGGCTTTCATCTTCAAATTAGCCGTCCCACTAAATGAAGATTATTTAACTAACATTAATTTCTGTGTTTGTGTAAATTCATTAGATGATAATTTAATAAAATATAAACCACTTGGGTAATTATCAGCATTCCAATTAATTGTATGGTTACCTGATGATTGTAGACCATTCGTTAAAGTAGTTAACTTTTGTCCTTCAATATTATAGATATTTAAAGATATATGAGTATCTATTGGTAATCCATAGCTAATAGTCGTGACGGGATTAAATGGATTTGGAAATGCAGGATTAAGTGCAAATTGTTCAGGTATAATCTTTATACTTCCAGTCGCTGATTGAACTTCACTTACTAATAAATTACTAAACCCACTAAGATTTGCATTTAGATTAATAATTAATCCTGTAGAATATTTATACAGTTTTAATTGTGGAATTTCACCATCTTCGAGAAAGCCTTCCGTTTGCTTACTGATATCTCTACCCATAATCGGGAGTACGGTAAGCTTAGCATAGTTTGCTGAACCTACAAGTACATCATTATTATAAGCGAGTATATAATCATTCTCTGATGGTTGCTTATTATCTATAGTAATTTCATTTATAAGATAAAATGCTTGATTTGTGGATTGTGTAAACTCAAATTCACTATAATTTGTTGATGAACTTTTACTAAGTGAAATAGATTCACTAACACATCCATCTCCCCATTCAAATGAAGTTGATTCATTACTATTTAGCCAATATCCTTGTTTGTTCTTTAAATTATTAAGATTACCACTCCAACCATCATCGGTATTAAATAGACCTAATCCCTGACCTAAAATGAATTCAAATCTATCAGGATATTCAGCATTTTTAAGTGCGTCAAGTGTAAGTTCATCATCTATTCCTGAATATGAAATTAAGTTATTTCCAAAGGATAAATCATAGGTTAAACATTCACCAAGATAGCCATTTTCTAATGTAAAATACCAGTTGGTTTCACCACTTACATTTAACCAATATCCACTAAAGGCATCAACTTCTGTTAAATTACCACTCCAACCTGATTCAGTATTAAAGAGACCCAGACCTTGACCTAATAAAAAGTTCACTTCAACACCTTGATTTTCTAATTCTGTCAGTAGTGCTTCCGTATTTGATGGTGTTGGTTTACCTGGAAAACTAATAAGGTTATTACCATAATTCAGTTCAATATTATAAAAACAGCTACCTTCAATTTCAGCATTTTCATTATAGTTTACCGCATGAATATCCATACATCCACCCAGAACAAGTTGAACATAATTATCACTTTCATCAGAGGATGTATTACCAAATTGGTCAGTTGCAGTAACTTTAAACCGACCATTATCTGTATAAATTTCAGGTAATAGTACAGATTCCAATCCATCGTTTTCTGTTGGTGTTTCCAATGGTTCATAAGATTGTCCAATTGCTTGAGAGAATAATACGGTTATGGGTGTATCTAAAAAGGTATCATCAGTCGCTGACCAAGTTGCTTCCGTCTCACTTCCTGCGGGTAGAAGTTCACCTCCATTTGGAGACTCAAGTAGTATTTCAGGGTTTTTACTATCAACGATGGTAATATTAGAAATTTGAGAAAATACAAGTGTACTATCTCCACCACCGGGAATTATTGGATTACCAATAGTAAAATATCCATCAGAGTAATCAGAAGTATGATTACCAAATGCATCGGTAGCTGTTATTTTTAATCTAACAAATTGTTCATCAATTGATGGTAATGTGGAATTATAATTACCTGAGTTTTCGATGTCCTCTGAAATTGTTGTGTATGGTGTACCAATTCCGATGGATTGTTGTATATTAATTGGACTTAGTCCAAATTGATCATCATCAGCAGTCCATTGGATAGGTATAGATTCACCTGAATTATAACTTTCACCACCATTAGGTGTAGATAAATTAATTGTTGGGTTCTTACTATCTACAATAGTGATATTAGATGGTTGGGCAATAACTAAAGTACTATCAACGCCACCAGGAATTATTGGATTACCAATAGTAAAATATCCATCAGAATAGTCGGTCGAATTATTACCGAATATATCCGTGGCTGTTGCTTTAAGTCTCACAAACTGTAAATCTTCATTGGATAGTATTAAATTGACATTTCCTGTATTTTCTATATTTTCGGTAAGAGAAGTATAGGGTTCACCAATTGATTTACTCACTGAGATTTGGATAGGTGTGATAGAAAATGAAGCATCATCTGCTGACCAAGTGCCATTAATCGTTTCATTTGTACTAAATTGTTCACTTCCATTTGGGTATTGCCAATCAATTGTTGGGTCTTGGCTATCAATAGTTAATACACCCGAGTTTTGCCAAATCGTAATAGTGGTATCTTGGGCAAAGATAAATGTTAAGCTTAGTAGTATAATTAATTTCTTCATTGTTTTACCTGTTTTCTTAAACCGTTAAAACGGTTTTGGTTTTTTCTGTATTTTCCTATCCCACGACTAAAGTCATGGGTTACTGTTATTACCCTTTTGTCAGAATTTGGATTCATCAGATTAATGGATTACTGGATTTTTTTAATCCATAATCTCATTATTCAAAATCTATTTTTCAAACATTCTATACTCAAAAAATCAACCCATCGTTTTAACGATGGGGATTGAAAGTTCCCAAAACAACCTAACCGCTTTAGCGGTTTTATCTTGTTTCTATAAACCGTTAAAACGGTTAATATCTATTTCTATGCTTTCTTATCCCATGGATAAATCCATGGGTTACTTTAAAATCTTTATTCTTCAATTCCCACGGATAACCCCGTGGGTTACTGTTATTACCCTTTTGTCAGAATTTGGATTCATCAGATTAATGGATTACTGGATTTTTTTAATCCATAATCTCATTATTCAAAATCTATTTTTCAAACATTCTATACTCAAAAAATCAACCCATCGTTTTAACGATGGGGATTGAAAGTTCCCAAAACAACCTAACCGCTT
>JACNKR010000063.1 GCA_014381925.1 Fidelibacterota bacterium
ATTTAAAAATTGGAACTAACAAACAATTTAATGGATTAACACTTTTATTAGTGAATTAAAAAAAAGATAAAATAATTGAAAAATAAAATTGAAATGGGATTAAGAATACTCATTGGGTTAATGCTTGCAATGTCTGGGTTAAATAAACTTTTTGGGTTTATGCCAATGCCTGAAATGTCGGAATCGGGATCTACTTTTATGGAAGCATTAAATCATGCCAAATATATTATACCTTCAATTGCAATAGTTGAAATTATTGGAGGAATATTACTTGTTGCAAATAGAGCGGTATCTTTTGCTCTCATAATTCTTGCCCCAATTATTTTTAATATATTCTTTTTTCATATCTTTTTAGAACCTGAAGGAGTAGGTGCAGGCATAATATTTGTGATTGTATTCAGCTGGTTTGCATGGAACAGAAAACATGATTTCACATCACTTTTCAAGTAATTTCATATATATAAAATCTAATATTAACTTCATAAAACACTAAAGTCTGATTAGTATATAGTAATAAATTACAAGCTATTAAAAATTTATTACTTTACTCTCCAAAGGAACACAATTGACAAAACAAATTACATTAATTTTTATATTATTACTTTGCGGTCTTTTTTCTCAGCATAATCATGGTGGAGGAAGGGGCCAACATTCATTTTCAGGTGGTATTATATCTGGAATAATTTTAGATTCTTTATCTCAAAAACCAATTGAATATGCTTCAATTTCATTAATTAATCAAAAAGATAATACTATTGAAACAGGTGGAGTCACCAGTGAAAGTGGACATTTTGATATAACAAAAATTAAACCGGGTAAATATAATTTAAAAATTGAGTTTATGGGTTATGAATCCAAAATAATTAAGAATAAAAATATTTCACCTCGAAATGGCTTATTTAAACATGATATTGGTGCAATTTTATTAAATCCAGCTTCATTACAAATGGATGCTATAAATGTTGTTGAAGATAAACCTATTTTTGAATTTGAAACGGATAAAATGATTTATAATGCATCTGATGATATTATTTCTGATAGTGGAACGGCAGAAGATGTGCTTAATAAAGTACCAATGGTAACGGTTGATCAAGAAGGTGCTGTATCTTTACGCGGAAATGGAAATGTGAAAATTCTTATAAATGGGAGGCCTAATCGTACAGGTGATGGACCAAATTCTGTTGATAATATTCCAGCTTCATTAATTGAAAAGGTTGAAGTTATTACTTCTCCTTCTGCTAAATATGACCCGGATGGAATGGCTGGAATTATTAACATTGTAATGAAAAAAGGGAAATATGAAGGCTTAAATGGAAGTTTAAAAATAAATGGTAAACATAATGAGTTTAATAGTTTAGATAAAATGAACGGGCTTACCGCTTATGGAAATTATAAAACTGAAAAATGGAATTTATTCTCATCTTTTAATTTAAATAATAGAGTAAGAACCGTTTCAGGACATCGAAATGTTGATACTTATTATTTAAATCCAATAGATACAAGCTCAATTCATTATACTACAGAGTCTAATTCTGAACGGCCGAGTAATTCATTTACTTTTGGAGCAGATTATTATGCAAATGAATCATTAGAATTTAATAGTGAGTTTAGGTATTCAAAAGATTCACAAAATTCGTATGAAAATAAATTATATACTCAACCTGATGCAAATACGGTATCAACTCAAAATGGTGACCTTGGTGGTAATTATAGTATTAATGGGAATTTTGGATTTATAAAAACATTTGAAAACCCAGACCAAAAACTTACATTTTCTATTGATAATAACCAAAAAATGGATTCAAGTTTTATTGAGTTATTACATTCAAACTATACTGATAGAACTATTTTAAGTAGTAATATTAATTTGTCAGAAATAAAGCTTACTTACCATCACCCCTTTGAAAATGAAAACTCATTTGAAATAGGTTATGATGGAAGATTTGACGATAATGCAGAGTATATGAATTTTGAGTTTACAGATTCAGAAAATTCTAATTTAGAAAGTTTTTCTGGTGAGAATTCTTTTAGTTATAAGCGATATATAAATGCAGTTTTTGCGGAATATGATTATAAAGTTTCTGAATCATTTAGTGTAAAACCCAGTATAAGAGTTGAACAAGTTAATAAAAATATTTCATTTACTTCTAATATTATCCAAGAAAATGATTCAATTATTTTTGCACAAATTTTAGGTTCAATTGGAGAAAAAGATATTCAAGATGAATATCGTACTATTTACCCTGATTTGCATTTTACATATTTATTAAATGAAAAACAGAGTGTGCAATTTGGTTTAAGCAAAAGAGTGAATAGACCTGGGGCTGGTGGGCATGGACGAGGGTCTAGAAGTATTCGCCCGTTTCCGAGAGATATTTATTCAGGGTCTTTTATTTTTATCGGAAATCCATATTTAAAGCCTGAATATTCTACACAATATGATGTCTCGTTTAAAACTCCTGTGCCAATGGGTTTTGGATATGTAAATTTATTTTATCACGAACTAAAAAATATTATAGAATGGGTAGATGACGATAGTTTTGAAAATGCTGATGTGCTGACCTTTAAAAATGCAGAAAGTGGTTCTACCGTTGGATTTGAATTGTTTACTATGATTATGGGACAAACTATTGGAGGTGGTTATAATATAACTCAAATGGATGACCCGACGGGTGACTATGAGCTAAATGGTAATAAAACACATATGAATATTTTTTCACGAATTAATTTACCTGAAAAATTTATCAAATTCTTTGATTTCGAATTTGGTTTTTATTATATGAAGATTGGTGTACCTGGTGGCTCATTATTTGGTAATAAAGGGACACTTTGGGCAAATAGTGGAATATCAAAATCATTTATTGATGATAAACTATCACTATCTCTTAGTATAAATAATTTATTTGATAGTGGTGGGTTCCAATTAGATATTAAAGATAAACCATTATTTGATAGTAGTGGAAGTCAATACGCCTATGAAAATACAAATGTAAATATGTCTCGTCATCCACGGACAATTACCTTTAATATAAAATATCATTTTGGAAAAATGCAGGAAGAAAAACGAACTAGTCGTGGAGGAAGAAATGGTGGCGGTGAAATGGAAATGGGATTTTAATTAATAGATTTAAATATCAAATTCTGTGCAATAATTTAAAACCTCCTTTTGGGGTAATTTTTCTTTTATACCTAAACACATAAAATGATTTCCATTTATATCATATTTACAAAAATAATTAAATTGACGAGCTAAAGTAAAACCAAATCTCATATAATATTTTGGATCTCCGAGAACGAAAATATATTTAACATTCTGCTTTAATATTTACTCAATTCCATTATTTATTAGCGTAGATCCAGCTTTCATATTTTGAAATTATGGTAATACACCTATAGGTCCAAGACTCATTCCTATTACTTGATTTAGTTTATTATACATCGGACTAAATGCAATATGTCCAATTGTAAATTCGTTTACTTTACAAATTAAAGATAAATATAAATGTTTATTACTTCTTAATAGGTTCACAATTTTTCCTTCAGTATTGCTTTTAAATGCAAGAGTATGAATATTAATTATATCGTCAAAATCATCTGTCATTTCTGGAAATATTTTGATTGAATTATTCATTATTTTTCTTCTATATATTTCCAAGTATCAGCACCATCAAATTGACGGATAGGTATATTTTCAATAATTTTTAGAGAAGCCATTCTCATATTTATTGCAACTCTATTTGTATTATCATTGAGTATGGAAGTGTAATGAGTAGAACCGCCACAATTTGAACAAAAATGAAAATCGATGGTTTTGTCTCCCCATGAATATATTGAAACTGGATAATTACCTTTAGAAATTTGTACTTCTTTGTCTGTAAAATATGCCCATAATGCACCAATACGGTTACAAATTGAACAATTACAACTCGTTATTGACAATGGTAGTTTATTTCCAATCAGTTTAATATTTCCACAATGGCATTGAGCTTGAAACAAATTTTTATTTCTCCCTACTTTTAAATTTATTCCACAAATTAATTGTTGAAGCAGTATAAAAAATAATTAAGATTATATTTAAATATCCACCTGCAATAATTACTTTCCATTTTCCTGTTAAATTATTAGAAATTATATTTTGAATTAAAAATGGAATTAATGGGTAAAACAATAGAATCCAATTTGAATATGTGGTTTTTTTTCTCAGTACATTATAAATAAAAACGAAAGAAAGAATAGCAAATAATGGATAAATAATCATGCGTAATATTTGATTGACTTGCACTGCCAATGCAATTGTAGATTGCATATTAAGTTGATATTCAGCCGAAAGTTTGGCGCTTGTTGCTATTGCAATATATTCCGCATGAACTATTCCATAGGCAATTCCAATACCACCCAAACAGAAAAGAATTATATTTTTAGCAATTAATTTTGATGAGTTAAATGCATAAGAAACATGAAAAGCCCCAAGTAAATAAAGCCAACTTGAAAATAATGCACATACACCACTCGCAATAATTCTTGTATTTGAAACTGTTGACATATTTATAATTAAATTTGTTTCTGTCGATGAGTAATAAATTTACATATCGCCAATAAATAAAATAATTCCACCTAAAATACCAGCTATACCAAAACTTCTTACAATTAATTGTTGGCTAATTTTTTCCATTATTTTGAATTATGTTTTACAAACCAATAAACAAATGGTAAACAAACAAAATACATTAATATACTATAAACCCCAGAAGGTAAACTTAGTATTGAAAGCCCTCCATCTTGGTGATTATAGATTAAATTTCCAATAGTTATACCCACCGTGCCATTTTGAATGCCTGATTCTATAGCTACGGTTATCGCTCGTTTTTTACTCATTTTAAAAATCCGTGAACTATTATAGCCAATAAAAAGCATTATAAAAATTAATGATATTATGGCGGGAGCTAATAAATTCAGATTTAATATAAATGCATCCCACTCACTTGTTAATGCTCCAATTAATATAATGATAAATAAAACGGTTGAGATTTTATCAGCTATAGGTTCAAATGATTTTGTAAACTCTTTAAATTTTGAATGAACTAATAATCCAATTCCAACAGGAAGTGCAGTAATTAAAACCATTGTTAAACCTAAAGAAAATATGTTTATTTCAGGTGCATTTTGACCCATAAAATGTTGCATGGATAATCCGACAATTAATGGCATTGTAATTACCGTTGCAATACTAACAACTGCTGTAAAAGAAATAGATAATGCAGTATCTCCTTTTGCAAGCTTTGTAATTACATTTGTTGTAACACCCCCGGGACAACATGCGAGTATAATCATTCCAACTGCTAATTCAGGCGATAGTCCAAATAAAGTTACAATAATAAATGCAAAGAGAGGTAAAAGAAGCATTTGATTAATTAATCCAATAGTAAATGCTTTTGGCTCTCTAATCACATCTTTAAAATTTTCTATTGTAAGTCCTAACCCGAGCGAGAACATAATAAATACGAGTGAAAGTGGTAATAAAATATCTAATATCATTGTTATTATTTCTTTTTTTTATAATTTTTAATCAAAATTGTTAAAAGTATATTCAACTTTTATTCCATCGGGGTCTTCAAAAAAAATGGCGTATGTATTATTTCCGCCAGCATTGGGAAATCTGTCTTCATACAAAATAGGTATATTTTTCTTTTTTAATTTTTTATACATTTTATCTACATCTAATTTAGAATCAGATATAAATGCAAGATGGTTTAATCCTGTTTGGCATCTATTATATTTTGTTTGATTATGTTTCTTAACGGTTTGGACAAATACTATATAGGTATTTCCTAATTTCCAACTAATACCATCTTCCCATTTTTGAAATTGATTATATCCTAATTCTTCTAAAAACCATTTCCAAAATATTGTGCTTAATTTTAAATCAGAAACATATATCTCAACATGACTTAATTGACCTTTATTAAACATTAATTTATTTTATATTCATAAAGATTGCCATAACTATTAATATGTTTATTGACTTTATTAATAAATTTAATTCCATAATTTTCATAATAATTACGTAGCATATGACTTTCAGAATAGCAATCTAATTTAATAAACTGTTTATCAGAAGCATTTGCTAATTTAATTACATTATCTAAAATAGCCTTACCAATATTTTACCCTTAATAATTTTGACATATAAATAATTTAAAAAAATATAATGGAATTGGACAGGAACTGAAATTTAATATATGTTTTTAATTGGACTATTGAGCCATTATTGAATTTAATTACCATATTAAAATATATTTTAAAGAGGTGGTTTTTTTCGGGATTCTTTTATTTCGGAGCGATGTTTTTTATCTTTTAATCGTTTTTCTTTTTGTGATTTAGGAATACGAGTATGTTTTCTAGGGATGTCAACTTTAAAATGTTCTTCTAATTTTTTCCACAGATTATCAAGACAAATTGATTTATTTTGATATTGACTTCTTTCATTCTGACAGCTAGCCGTAATTCCTGTAGGTAGATGAGTTATTCGAACGGCACTTTCAGTTTTATTGGTATGTTGTCCACCTTTGCCACCAGATCTAAAAGTTTCAATTTTACAGTCTTTTAAAAGCGCTTCCTTAGATTGATACTTAATTGAACACCTCTTACATTATTTATGGATAATAAATTTTTGAGAGATTATTTCATTTTTTATATTTATACTAAAGAAATACATTCCAGATGGTAATGATTTATGTTGATATTCCCATCGGTTTATTCCTGATTGAGAATTTCCATTAAATATATGATTTATATGCTGACCCGTAATATTTACAATATCAATATTAACTTTTTGTATGTTTTCAATTTCCATTTCTAAAATAGTTGTAGAATTCTTTTGAATAATATTAATGAGTGGTTTATAATGTTGATGTTGGTCTTCAATAGATAAATCACACATATCTGTCCAAATACATTCAACCCATTCAGGGTGGTCTATAAATGGATTTCTATTGTCTTGAATATCGTAAATTTCATCATTCCGATTAATTTCTTTTTCGCTAACAGGGTCTAGTTGATGCCAATTTAGTAATACATTTATTGCCCAATCTTTTATTTCTGCACCATTTGTCATATCCGTATTATCCCAAGATGAATCTTCATTATAATATCGCGTGGACATATAAAAATAAGTACGAGCGATGTCTCCTTTATATTCGTCAATGGGTTCAAATACAACTCCATTATACCCAGAATTTGAGCAATTACCTTTTTTACTACCATTGGTTGAAGTCCAAGAAGCAGAACCCACATCGCCATAAGGATAACTACCTCTATGGCTATTTACATATCCATCGGTGGGATAAACATGGAATAAGTCCGATTTCATTGGACTTCCGCTATTAAACCAACTTTGAGGCCAAGAATGTTCACGATTGTAACAATCACCTTCACTATTATAATTTCCACAATGATCAGAATCTACAAAATGATATACATAGGCAGGGTTACCATTGGGGACATCTGAATAAATATCCCATACGGTTCCATTTGATTTTCTATCCGTGGATTCAAAATGGTCATGGAGTGAGCCATAACTTTGGGAATCATGATTATCAATAATATTGTGTAATGCAATTTTTAATGAATTACCTTCAAGCCCTTCTGCAGAATTATAATATCCATTCGGAATGTCAGCAAAAATAAGTGATAAATAAATAAATAATATTAGTTTAAACATAGATTAAATTACAGCTTTATGAGTGCAGAAAAGAATGTAAATTGAGTTTAAATTTAAGGAAATATTATGGAAAAATGGCCAGGTTATAGAAATGAAATTTCAAATGAAGTATATGATGTAATTATTATTGGTTCTGGGATAAGTGGGTTAACTTCAGCCGTTTTTTTAGCGAAAGAAGGGTTTAAAGTTCTTCTATTAGAAAAGCATTTTAAGATGGGCGGATTTACACATTCGTTCAAACGAAATCAATATGAATGGGATACTGGAATTCATTATATAGGAGAAGTACAAAATCCCAAATCAATTGTTCGACGACTTTTTGATTATATATCCAATAATGAGTTGAAATGGACTCCAATGGATGCAAATTATGATCGAATTATTTTCCCTGACAAGGAATATGATTTTATTGCTCCTAAAGAGAAATTTGAAGAAACAATGTGTTCATATTTTCCTAATGATATAAATGCGATTAAAACTTACCTTACAGAAATTAGGAATTCTGTAAAATCTGGTCGTTCATTTTTTGCTAATAAAGCAATGCCTGGAATGTTACAAAGAATAAGCTATCCATTTATGTCTCATACCTTTTTTAAATATGCAAACCAAACTACAAAACAATTAATTACAAACCTTTCTTCTAACCCTAAGTTGCTCGGTGTATTAACTGGTCAATGGGGAGATTATGGACTACCACCTTCGCAAAGTAGTTTTTATATGCAATCTATTGTGGCAAATCATTATTTAAACGGTGGGAATTATCCTGCAGGTGGTTCTGTTAAAATAGCACAAACAGTCAGAAAAAACCTTGAACAATATAATTGCACATTTGCAGTAAATGCTGGGGTTGATGAAATCTGTGTTAAAAATGGTAACGTAAGCGGTGTGAAATTAGAAAATGGCGATGAGATAAAGTCAAAAATTGTAATTAGCAGTGCAGGAATTGTAAATACATACACTAAATTTTTAAGAAATAATTCAAATATAGAAAAATATAAATCTCGATTAAAACAAATAAACCCAACAGGGAGTTATGTTTGTCTTTATTTAGGTTTTAAAAAATCTGTAAAAGACTTAGATTTTAAAGCTACAAATTTATGGATTTATCCAGATTATGACCATGATGAAAATATTTCAAAATTTGCAAAAGATTCATCTCAAGAATTTCCCGTTTTATATGTTTCATTTCCATCCGCAAAAGATTCAGAGTGGGATAAAAATAATCCAAACTGTTCAACCGTGGAAATAATAACCATGGCAAATTTTGAATGGTATGAAAAATGGGAGAAAGAACCGTGGAAAAAAAGAGGCGATGAATATGAAAATGAGAAAGAAAAATTATCTCAACGAATATTAAAAAAATTATTTGAACATATTCCTCAAGCTAAAGACTCGTTGGATTATTATGAATTATCCACACCATTATCGGTAAGAGATTTAGCAAACTATAAATCGGGTGAATTATATGGAATTGACCATACTCCCAATCGGTTTAAGCAAAAATGGCTTCAACCAAAAACCGAAATTAAAGGCTTATATTTAACCGGTCAAGATATTCTCACGGTTGGATTATCAAGTGCACTATTTTCGGGATTATTAACATGTTCTGCTATTTTAAAACGGAATTTATTAAAGGATATTTAGAATATAAAGAAAAAAAAGGTACTTCAATTAGATGTTGTTATATAGTAAAAATATTATAATTCACCTAATATTGTATTAACGATGATGACAATATCAATAATATCAATATTACCACTATTATTCATATAAGCTGATTCAATTTGAATACCCGTGGGGATTATTTCTTCCATAATAATGTCGATGAGGATAAGGATATCTATAATATTAACTAAAATATCACCATTTATATCTCCATAAACCAAGCCGCCAGTTATTGAAACATAGTTCTCTTTAGTGAATGTTGAGGTCTCTTCATTATTGGTTATGGTTAGCGTTACCGTATAGTCACCAGAAAACTCATAAGTATGTTCAGGGTAATGTTCTTCACTATCAATAATACCATCAGTGTCAAAATCCCATTGCCATGAGGTGGGGTTGCCTTGGGAGAGGTCATTAAAAGTTAATGTTAAAGGTGCATTACCCGTAACAGGGTAAGTTGCAAAATTAGAGTGGAGTGAAAAATCCTCTAATTCATACACATATACAGAGCCCGACATATTGTTTTTCATAGGGGAAGCATTTAAAACATGGGTGTGACCTATTCCTAAATAGTGACCTATTTCATGTGGTAAAGTTGCTTAATTATGATAATCGTACATGATTATTAAAGCATTTTTAAAAGGATTTGCAAGGCCAGATATAAAGCCAAAACTATTTGATATTGTATTTGTTATATAAATATTTAGAGTATATTGATTATAGTTTGGATCATCATTTATATTATTGGGAGAGATTATATCGTTAAAATAATTAATACAATCATAATAATTATCATTATATATATGATTAAGTTGAAAAATTCTTTTGATAATGTACAACAATTATTTCACAAATGTATAATATAAAAAAGGCATCCAATAAGGATGCCTCTAAACAACAAAAAAGAAAATTAGTTTTTATTAATTATTTGTCAATTTAAAGTTAATTGGAATTGACATCCATACTCCAACCTTTTTATCTCGTTGACGAGCAGGTTTCCATCGCGTTCTTTTAACAGCTTCTTCAGCCGCTTCATTTAATCCTGTATTTGGAATTCCTTTTAAAATCATTGTCTCTTCAACAACACCTCTTTTATTAATAAAAGCTTGAACAATTACAGTACCTTCAATTCCTGCCTCCATTGCAATTTCAGGATATTCCGGCCGGATTGGTGAAAGCGGTTTAGGTGCTTTATCATAAGGAATAAATTTAACTTTTCGCCCCTGATCAGGAGGGGGAGGGGGTGCATCCCAGTCTTCAAGATCATCTAAATCTGTTTCTTCAATTGTAATATCATCATCTAAAAATTCATCCTCTGATGCAATTGGAACAGAAGGTCGAGCTGGTGGTTTTTCAATTTGCATTTGCTCTGTGGGAGGAACAACTATAGATTCAATATCTGTCGGAATATATTTTTCAATTGCGGATGTATTCTCAAGTAGGCGGGGGGAAAAATAAAAGACACTCGCTATTAAAATAATAACTCCAAGTGAAATAGCACGAATACGAACAGGATAATTTAAAACAAGTGGATCTACACGCATACGTTAGTCAATCTTTGTTAAAGCTGAATAGTTTAATTTTAATGCTTGAGCATTCCTCATTTCAGTATGAATATCTGTAATTACTTTCATTTGTGCATCTTCATCTGATTTTAAAGAAATTGTCAATTTAGGGTCTGACGATATTTTTTTATAAATGATGTTTCGAAGACCTTGTCCTTGAATTATTCGGTCATCAATATTTACTAAACCATCTTTAGAAGCCCAAATATAAGTTGTATGTCTTTTGCTTTCTAATTTTTCAATAGTCCTTGCAGTTGGCAATAATACTTTTAATCCTTCAAATTCTCGCATTACAGTTGTTACCATAAAAAAGATTAACAGCATGAAGATTATATCTGGCATTGATGAAGTAGATATGCCTTTTTTAGTTGATGTTTTACGAATAACTTTCATTTATTGATCCGGATTAGCAATAGAAATACGAGATGCTTTGGCTATTTTCAATTGATCTAAAATTAATATATAATCACTATATTTTGTTCTTGAATGGGTTTGTACCGAAAAAATCATTTTATCATTTTTCCGCAATTTATCTGATACCAACCGAGAAATTTCTCTTGCTTTTGCAGGTTTCTCATCAAATAATACTTTCCCAGATTCATTAATTAAAATATTTGTAATATTTTTACGGTTTACTTCTAGTTCTTCACCAGCTGGAGGAAGAACTAAATTTAACCCCTTGTCCATTGAAATTGTTGTGGTTACCAAGAAGAATACCAATAGCAAAAATGCAATATCTGCCATCGATGATGAATTTATTTCCTCAGGTTCTCTTCGGTTACTTTTAAACATAAAAATTAAGTTTTAGTTATTTTTTCTAAAATGACTTTTAATTGAATCCATTACAACAACAGCACCTTTTTGCATATTTACAATTTGTAAATCAATAATATATAGGCATAAGTTTTGGAATAATTGAAGAATTACAGCAGCAATTAATCCAAATGCAGTTGTTAATAGAGCAACAGAAATACCACCTGCAACAACCGCAGGTGAAATATCATTGGCCGCTTTAATATCATCAAAAGCTTGAATCATACCCACAACCGTTCCAAGAAATCCAATCATTGGTGCCGTTGCAATACAAAGAGAAATCCATGTCATGTTTTTTTCCATTGCAGCCATTTCAATTGCGGCAGTATTTTCCATAGATTTTTCGGCTTCAGCTACACCAAACTCTGCTTTTGTAACAGTTTCATGGCATAAATTTGCTATTGGCCCAACACCTTCTAAGCTTTTATCAACAGCAGTCTTAAACCCTGATGAAGTAACAGTATCTGCAACTTCTTCAGAAAAAGTAAAACCGTAACCAAGTCCTTTAAATAAAAAATATAATCTTTCAGCTACAAAAAACAAGCCGATGATTAAAATTATTAAAATAGGGTACATATACCCGCCACCTTGGTTAAAATAATATGTGGCTACTTGCATAAATGTCCTTTCATAAAATGAGTTCTAATTAAAAAATAGTGGTAAAAATTTAGCCGTAAATTTTACCCCATATTTACACTATAGACAAAGAGGAATTTTTAATTTAAAATTTTCCATGCTTCATCAATATTTTCAAGAGCAATAAGAATTTGTTTATCAAGCTGTAATCGCTTATGATAAGAAAACTCATTACCCCATAATGCCCCTGCAATTTCTGCTAATAACCTATTTTCAATAATATCAATATCATCATCTAATTGTTCTTCTTCAAATTCAAATTTAGAATCTTCAAGCCAATTGAATAATTCTTGTCTATCACTTTCACCAAAAATATAGTATCGCTCAAAAGCATCGTAGTCTTCATATCTTAAACCAATATGTTCTTTTAATAAAGAACCGTAATTAAATAAATATCGTTCAGGGCTTGTTAATAATTTAATAGTTGATTTTGTATATTTTGTAGTGTCTTGAATAAAAATATCAGGAGTAATTCCACCACCACCATATACTTTACGGCCTTTTCGAGTAAAATATAATGGTCTATCTGCAACGGTTGAATCATTTAATTCTCGATTTTTATTTCGTAAATTTCGATAATAGTCTTCAACATTTTCAAACTCTCTTTGAATTAACCTCCCAGATGGAGTATAATATCGAGCAATTGTAATTCGTGCAGCTGATTCGTCTGGTAGTTCATACTGTCTTTGAACAAGCCCTTTTCCAAAACTTGTTTCGCCAATAATTAATCCTCTGTCTAAATCTTGCAAAGCACCAGTAACAATTTCGCTGGCACTTGCTGATCCACGATTAATAATCGCAATTACAGGGTAATGTCGGTCATCATTTTGTTTATTTGAGAAATGAACTTCATTTGATCCCGGAATTCGTCCTTGCGTAAACACAATTGTATCCCTTGTATTTACAAATAAATCTACAATTTGAACAGCTTGACCAAGTAACCCCCCACCATTATTTCTAAAGTCAATAATAAGTTGTTCCATATTTTGGTTTTCAAGTTCAATTAATGCTTCTTCTACTTCATAAGCTGTATTGGAGGCAAAGCGATTAATTTTAATATAACCTGTAGATTCATCGATCATAAAAGAAGCAAGAACACTTACAAGCGGAATTTTAGCACGGACTAATGTAACATCTAATAATTCTTTTTGTCCCATCCTTTTAATAGTCACATCAACAGAGGATCCTTTTGGGCCTCTTAATTTTTTAACAACATCTTTTTGTTCAATATTATAGGCAGACTCATCATCAATTTTGACTATTTTATCTCCACTTTGTAACCCTGCTCTCTCACTTGGAGTACCCGGAATTGGAGAAATTACCGTGATATATCCATCTAAAATATCAAACTCGATTCCAATCCCTTCAAATTCTCCAGCAAATTGCTCTCTAACTTCTTCAAATTCTTTTTTGGGTATATAGGTTGAATGGGGATCTAATTCTTCAAGCATCCCCACGATTGCACCTTCCAAGACATCATCCATATCAACATCTTCTACATAGTTACTGTAAATAATATTGACTAATTTTGCAAGTGTGGATAGTTTCGCAAATCGATCATTTGAAGATTTATAACCAGCGCTTAATAACATTAACCCTGTGCAGGTTATTAAAATAAGTATTTTCTTTTGTATAGACATGCCTAAAATTACCGCAGATATTTTACAAAACTCAACGATAAACATTACAGGTTACAAAATGATAAATGGTAAAAAAGAAATTCCAATTGTCGGAATTCATGGTTGGAAAGGAAATGGAGATAGTTTTAAAGCTGTTGCAAAGCTATTTAATCTCGAAAACACATATTGGTTTTACCCTCAAGCTCCTTATGAAACAGGGCAAGGTGAATTTAGTTGGGCAAAAGAAGTTGAAGAAGGGGTTTATGAAACAACTAAAGCTCAACAATATTTAGAAGATTTTTTTGTAAATAAAGTCTTTACTAAATTCCCTCCTGAAGAAGTGCATGTCATTGGATTTTCTCAAGGTGCAACTATTTGCTTTGAATTTGTTTTAAAATTGCCCGTAAAACTTGCTGGCGTTTACCCTATTGCAGGATTTTTACGAGATTTTAATTCAACAAAAGCTCGGTTACACCACAAACAGAAAGAAACCCCAATTTTTATTGGTCATGGGGAAAATGATGATATTGTTCCAAGTAAAAGCTCAAAAAGAATTTATGATATATTAAAAAAAGAAACAAAAAATGTAGATTTGCATTTGTATAATGGCGGACATAAAATTGGTTTAAGCTATATAAAAGAAGCAAAGAAATTAATATTGGGTGAAAAATGAAAACGGATTATGATGTAATAATTATTGGTTCCGGTTTTGGTGGAGCGGTTTCAGCATTAAGAATGGTCGAAAAAGGATATTCTGTACTTGTAATTGAAAAAGGTAAACGATATGAGTCTAAAGACTTTCCAAATACGAACTGGAATTTAAGAAAATATTTTTGGATGCCACGATTATTTCTATATGGGATTCAATGTCTTACACTGTTTAAAGATGTGTTTATTCTTCATGGCGCAGGTGTAGGCGGTGGAAGTTTAGTTTATGCAAACACACATTTAATTCCACCAGACAAAGCATTTGAAGATACAAAATGGCCAGATAAAAATTGGAAAGAAAAATTAAAACCATTTTATGATTTAGCTCAAAAAATGTTAGGCACCGTTCCATCCTATGGATTTGGAGAAACAGATGATATATTAAAGGAATGTGCAGAAGAATTAGGAAAGGCAGATTCTTTTAAAAAAGTAAATGTGGGAATATTTTTTGGTAAACCAGGAGAAGAATCGACTGATCCCTATTTTAATGGAAAAGGCCCAATAAGAGGTGGATGTACTTTTTGTGGTGGATGTATGGTGGGATGTCAGCATAATGCAAAAAATACATTAGATAAAAATTATCTATACTTAGCTGAATCTTTAGGTGTAAAAATAATTGCCGAAAGTGAGGTGGAACAAATAATTCCACAAAAAGGAATTTATAAGGTAAAAATAAAAAAATCTACTGGAATATTTCACTCCACTCAATTCATTACCTCAAAAAAAGTGATACTATCAGGCGGTGTAATGGGATCTGTAAAATTATTATTTCAATGTAAAACGAAAGGGTTTTTAGATAATATTTCTCATCGTCTTGGAGATTTTGTAAGAACGAATTCTGAAGCAATTTTAGGTGTAATAAAAGCAAATAAAAAACGAAATGATTATACAAAAGGGATTGCAATTTCAGCACAATTCCACCCCGATGATAAAACTTCCATTGAAGCGGTTCGATTTGGGAAAGGTCAAAATGCAATGGGAGGATTATCAACAATAATGCCTTCAAGTAGAAACTTACCAGGAATTTTAGGTTGGATAATTGCAATTATTCAAAATCCAATTGTTTTTATAAAATCAATTTTTCCATATAAATGGTCAGAAAACTCGGTGATTTTATTAGTTATGCAACCTATAAATAATTACTTAAAATTAAATTATAATCGTCGATGGTGGCGATTTGGATTTCGATCTATGAATAGTAGTCGATCTACGGATGAAAAAATTCCTGCATTTATTCCAATTGGTGAAAAAGTTGCAAAAATGGTTGCACGGAAAACAGGTGGAACGCCGATGACGAGTTATTTTGACAGCATATTTGGAATACCGACAACAGCACATATTCTAGGTGGATGTTGTATTGGAAATACAATTGAAGATGGGGTAATAGATAAAAATTTTGAAGTATTTAATTATCCAGGGCTTTATGTCATTGATGGGTCATCTATTCCATCTAATTTAGGGGTAAATCCAAGTTTAACAATTACCGCAATGGCTGAATATGCAATGAGCCAAATGCCTAAAAAGGGAGCATAATGAGTTGTAATTTAAAAGAAAATGTTATTGAAGTTTTTAATCCGACAAATGGGCAACATTTAAAAGAAATCCCAATTACGACTGATAGCCAATTTAAAGAAATAATAGAAAAATCAATTGAATCAAAAAATTATTGGAATAATAGTATTCCTGGATTTAGAAAAAATTTGATTAAAAAGTTTAGAAAAGCAATAATCCAAAATATGGATTTATTCATAGAAACGATTTGCAGTGAAACAGGTAAAAAGAAATTTGAAGGAATGTTAGAGGTTTATACTTCTGTTGAACATATGAAACATTCAGAGAAATTACTTTCAAAAGTATTTAAGAAAAAAAATAGATCTGTTGGAACTCTATTAACAAAAAAAGCATGGACTGAATTACAACCGCTAGGAATTGCTGGAATTATTTCACCATGGAACTACCCATTAATATTAACACTTACACCTGTTATTGAAGCATTGTCTGCGGGGAATGTCGTAATTTTAAAACCATCAGAACAAACTCCATTAACAACTGAATTATTAAAATCAATCTGGGATGAATCCACAGAACAACCTGATATTTTACAAATAATTTATGGGGGTGGTAAAATAGGGAGTAAGTTAGTAAATGCCCCCGAAGTGGATATTATTTGTTTTACAGGTAGTACTAAAATTGGTAAAATGATTGCAATTGATTGTGCAAAAAATTTAAAACCTGTCATTTTAGAATTAGGTGGAAAAGACCCGATGATAATTTGTGAAGATGCAAACATAGATAGAGCCGTTAATGGTGCTGTTTGGGGTGGTATGAGTAATGCCGGGCAAACATGTATTTCTGTGGAACGAATTTTTGTCCATGAAAATATAAAGGGAGAATTTGTAAAGAAGATTTCTGAAAAAATAAAAAAATTATCCGCAGGAAATTCAAAAAACTCAGAAGTTGGTTCTATTTCCGTTGAGGCAGGATTAGAGAAAATTAAATCTCAAATTAAAAATGAAAAAAAGGCAAGTGAAATAATTCAAGGAGGGAATGATAAAAATGGATTTTATTTTCCACCAACTGTTGTTATTGATCCTGAGTTTAATGGTGAGTTAATGCAAGATGAAACCTTTGGGCCTGTTGTTTCAATTACAAGTTTTAAAACAGAGGAGGAGGCCATAAATCTAGCAAATTCAACAGGGTATGGATTAAGTGCGAGTGTTTTCTCTGCAAATAAATCCAAAGGTAAAAAAATAGCCTCTCAAATCAGGGCTGGGTCAGTGGCAATAAATGATGTAATGACACATTATGGAATTGCAGATTTGCCGTTTGGCGGGGTTGGTTTAAGTGGAATTGGTCGAGTGCATGGTGAAGAAGGTATAAAAGCATTTTGTTTGCAAAAAAGCTATATGACAAATAGAATAAATTTAGGTGACGAAATGTGGTGGTATTCAAAATCAGAAAAATTTGAAGGCATTATTCGTAAATTCCTCAAAATGTATTTTGGATAAATAGAACCTATTTATCATATTTTATCAAACAGAACTCATCGTATTTTTTCACCCTTAAAATGATTAACAAAATAACATTTATAATAATAATTTTAATTGGGTTTTTATATTCTCAAGATATTCCCGCGGGTGCATTTTCAATTACTCGCATTCAATATGATGGTGGTGGCGATTGGTATTCAGATCCAAGTTCATTACCAAATTTATTAAAATTTATTGCTGACGAAACTTCAATTAAGTTATACCCTGAAGAAAAAAGATCAAAAATAGGTGATGATATATTTTCAGAATCCACATATCTCTATTTAACAGGGCATGGCAATATTTCATTTACAAATGATGAATCATTTATTTTAAGAAACCATTTAAAAGCCGGTGCATTTTTACATGCCGATGATAATTATGGTATGGATAAATCATTTAGAGAACAGATGAAAAAAGTGTTTCCAGATAAAGAATGGGTTGAGCTACCTCCAGACCATGAAATTTTCCATGTATTTTATAATTTTGATAATGGTTTGCCAAAGGTTCATGAACATGATAATAATCGCCCGCAAGCATTGGCTCTATTTGATGATGAAAAAATAATAGTGCTTTATACTTACGAATCTGATTTAGGTGATGGATGGGAAGATTCTGAAGTTCATAAAGATAGTGAAGCGATTAGAGAACAGGCATTAAAAATGGGAACAAACATCATTATTTACGCACTCACTCATTAAATGATGAATAATTATTTATTAGATTATATTCAAAAAGCCCGAACGAATAAAGCAAATCAAAATTTTATACGGTCTGCATTATCATTTTTTAGTATTATTATTTTTATCTCTATTTTATTGGGAAGTATTGAATTTATTTTTCATTTAGAAATTGAAAATAGACGAATAATTTTTGAGATTATTTTTTTTATTTTATTAGGCGGAATCACTTATTTAATTTCAAATTGGGTCATTCAATCAAAGGGTTTATTTGGTAATTATTCCGATGCTGAAATAGCATCATGGATTGGTGAAGTTAAACCTGAAATTGCAGACAGACTACTAAATGGAATTCAGTTAATTGAAAATAAAACTACTCAAAACAATGATTTAATTGACCATGCTATAAATAAAATTAAAACTCAAATAGATCAAATCCCATTTAAAAGTATAAAAAATATTCAATCAAATAAATGGAAATACATTTTTATTATTAGTATAATTTTTTTTAGTGCGAGTTGGAAATTATTTTCAGAAGCACCTGAAAATGCGTATGTAAGAATATTAAGCCTGAAAACGGAGTATGAAGTCCCAACACCCTTTCGTCTCTCTTCAATAACAAAAAATCAATTTATTTTAGGCGGTGATACAACGCAGATCATTCTTGAGGGGGTTGGAGAATTACCTGATTCACTCGAAATGATTATTCAAAATAAAGATAAAATTATAACAAATAAAATACCATTATTAAATGGTAAATATATTTTGAATTTACCCAATATTAAAAAAGACCATATTGTTTGGGGTGAATTTAAATCGGAATCTATTTTTTCACCATGGGATAATATTTCATCAGGCAAAGATACTATTTTCGTCCAAGATAGACCGATAATTGAAAATGTTGAATTTACAATTATTCCACCAAAATACACCCAATTAGAAACACGAAAACACCCTGGAAATGTAACTAATATATCTGTCCTACCGGGCAGTAAAATTAAAATTCACGCAAAAGTGACAAAAAACATTGTGTCTGCATTTGCCATGATAGGTAAGCAAAAGAAAAATTTAAGTGCACAAGGAAATAAAATTAGTGGGACATTTTCAATATTTAAAAATGATACACTGACAATTTATTGCACCGATGAAAATGAGATTGAAAATAATTCCCCCACTCACTTTAATATTCAAGCTTATGCAGATATGCCTCCAGAAATTTTAGTTTTTGAACCGACATCAAAAGTTGAACTTGGGGAATCTATGGAAATTCCAATGCGGATTATGGTTAATGATGATTATGGAATTTCTGAAATGGAAATAAAATATTCAATTATTCATCCGGATTATCTCCCTGAAGACACGATGCAATATCATTTTCCGCTAAATGGGTTTGATAAAAACATTAAATCACAAAATTATTCATTCAATTGGAATATTAATTTTTTATCTTTAATGCCAGAAGATGAAGTTATTTTTCAAATTGGTGCAGGTGATAATAATACAATACCTAAACCAAGTTGGTCATATTCTAAAAAATTAAATGCATTTTATCCATCTTTAGAAGAAATGTTTTTTCAAATGGAAGAAAATGAAGGAGAGGTGCTAGAAGAAGCAGAAAACATCACACTGACAATGGATGAAGTACAAGAGTTGGTCGAAGATTTAAAATTAGATTTATTGAAATCGGAAGAAATGAATTGGGAACAGACTCAACAGGCTGAAGAAGTTGTTCAAAAAATGGAAGATATCTTTGAACAAATGTCTCAAATGTCCGATGTGATGGATGCAGTAAAAGAACAAATAGAAAAAAATGATTTAATTAATGAGGATTTAACAGAAAAATTTCAAAATTTACAAGAATTATTAAATCAATTAATGACACCAGAAATGAAGGAGGCATTAGAAAAGTTAAGAGAAGCTTCTGAAGAATTAGATCCAGAAAAAATGTTACAAGCATTAGAAGACTTTGAATTTAATGCACAGGATTTTGAAGACCAACTAGATCGATTTATTGAAATGTTTGAAATGGCAATGGCTGAACAAAAGATGGATGAGATTCAGAAAAAAATAGAACAAATGATTAATGAGCAACAAGCGGTCATGGATGAGTTGAAAAATGATTCACCTAAATCAGAAGAATTGGCGGCTCGAGAAAAACGGCAAGAACAAAAAATGGAGAACCTGCAAAAATCCATAAAAGATGCTGAAGAAATGATGAAGGATATTTCACCATCGACTTCAGAAAACATGGATGAGCTTGAAAAAAGTGACCCCATAAATAATGCAGAATCTGACATTTCTGATGCACAAAAAGAATTTTCAGAAGGAAAGAAGAAAAAGGGTGGAGAAAAAGCAGAATCTGCAAAGGAGAATTTAGAGAAACTATCTGATCAATTTGCCCAAATGCAACAAGAATTTCAACAAGAAACTGTTGGTGAAATGACAAAAGAATTTCAACGCGTTGTACATAATATTTTATCCATTTCAAAAGATCAAGAAGAAATTTATAAAATCTCAAAGCTAATAAAATCTAAGAGTCCAATATTAATTGAAACAGCTGTTTTACAAAATAATGTTCAACGACAAATGCAACGATTAATGGACCAAGTGATGGAGCTTTCAACAAAAACATTCTATATAACACCCGAAATTGGGAGAATGTTAGGTCGTTCAATTGTAGATATGAATAAATCAATTGCAGGTTTAGAACAAAAACAAATTTCAACCGCACGAAAACAACAATTATCTGCAATAGAAACCTTAAACGACGCAGCTTTTGTATTATTAGATGCAATGGATCAAATGAATTCTTCCGGCTCTGCTTCTGGTATGGAGCAATTTATGGAGCAAATGGCACAGATGTCTCAACAACAGCAGGGGGTAAATCAGGGTACAATGCAATTGGGGCAAATGGGAATGATGGCTCAACAAGCAATGATGCAACAATTAATGCAACAACAACAGGCATTACAACAGGCTCTTGAAGAATTATTGGGTAATAATCCAGGAAAAAAAGGAAGTGGACTGGATAAAGCGAGACAAGATATGGAAGAAGTTATAAAAGATTTTAGAAAACGAAAAGTAGATGAACGGACAATTGAACGACAGGAAAAAATTCTTTCTCGAATGTTAGATAGTCAAAAATCAATGACTCAAAGAGATTTATCAAAAAAACGAAAAAGTTCTGAAGCTGAAGAATTTTTATATGTTGGCCCTGATGGTTTACCGGTTGATTTTGGCGAGCGCAAATTGATTTTAATGGAAGCCATGGAACAAGCCCTTCAGGAAGGCTATTCTCAAGATTATAATAAAATGATTAGAAATTATTTCCAGTCATTGCAAGAAACAATGGAGGCTGAAAATGAACTCCCTTAAATTGTTGATAATTAGTTTATTCTTATTTTCACTTACTTTTTCTCAAAATATGGGAGTAGAAAATGCCAAATTATATCAACGAGCCCGGTCTTTAGCTCAAGCAGGTTTAACAGATGAAGCGATGAGTTTATATGATAAATTAATTTCTGCTGACCCTAAAAACCATCAATTTTATGATGCATATAAACGGTTTTTAAAAAATATTGGTGATCAAGAAAAAATACTTGATATTGCTACACACTATTATAAAAATAATAAAAACAACCCATTAGCATATTATGAATGGATTTATGGATTAATTTTAAATCAGAAAGATAATTGGCAAGCAGAAACAGAATTATTTATTAAAAAAAATTATTCAAATAATAATTTATTAAGGCAGTTAATATTTTCAATGTATTCCGCAGGGTTATCAAATGAATTAAATTTAATCACGCAATTAATGAGAGAATATAGAAATGAGCCCTCTTTTCTATCTCGAGAGCTCGGCGATATTTATATAATGAGAATGGATTATAAATCTGGAGTTTTAGAATATATTTTATATCTTCAAAATAATATTAATGATGTAAAATTAATTTCAGATAAAATAATGAATATTCCCAAAGATGATTATATTGTTAATTTGGTAAGAGAAATATTGTTGGTGGAAAAAAATGATTTTTCTAAAATTATTCTATCAAATTTAGAGTTTAGGGAAGAAAATTATCCAACAGCATGGAATATATTAAAATCAAACTCTAAAAATGAAGAATTACAACTTGAAATGGGTAAGGATTTATTAGAAAATAAAGAATTTAATTTCGCAGAAATGGTATTTAGGGAAATATTAAATAAAAGTAAAAATAAAAAAGTTATTGAACATTGTATTTTTAATATTGGAAGAACTTTAGAATTAAAGAGTATTCATAATTCAAATAAATTACCTATTTCTGGGTTTTATAGAGGGAATCCATTCTTTACCCCGCCATTTATTAGTATTAATAATTTGGATAATTCTCTTGTAAATGCAATTTCAATTTATGATTCATTAAGTATAAATTCAAATTCGCATGATGCAATATTTAGATTAGCAGAAATAAAATTTAGAGCATTGGGTGATTTAGATGGAGCAAATAAAACATATACTAAAATATTAAAATCTACAAAAAACTATGAGATGAAGAAAAATTGTGCTCTACGAATAATTGAAATTGATATTGCAAAAGGTGATTTATTTTCTGCAAAAAGCAATATTGAAAAATTTACTCAATTTATTAAGAACAATTCTGATAATAATTTAATACGAATTAAATCAGCTCAACTATTAATGTTTGAAGGTGCAAAAGATTCACTCAATAATTATCTCAGAAATACAATGAAATTAATGAAATCAACAGATAATGGGTTTAACGATGTACTAGATGTTTTAAGTTTAAATTTAACCTTTCAAAATTCAGGAAATTTTTATTCTGATTTTGGAAAAGCTCAATTTTTAATACATCAAAATAAAAGACAAGAAGCAATTTATATTTTAGAAGGAATGATGGATATTTCAGATCCATTATTGGCAGAATTAATTCAATATCAGACCATTTATTTATATTTAATGCAAAAAGAATATATTCCTGCAATTGAACTCGCATTTATTATGAATGGTGAAACAATTTATTCTGAACTTGCTTTTATTTTACAATGTGAAATTGCTGATTATATTCAAAATGATTTTAGTTTAGCAGTTGATTTATATTTAGAATTTTTAGAAAAATATCCAGATAGTATTTATTATGACAGTATTCGATTACGACTTAGAGAATTGGCAAGTTAAATGAAAAAATTATTTTTATACATATTATTTTTATCTCAATCTTTTATTTTTGGTCAAAAATATTTAATTCCAATGGACGGTGTGCAAACGGATCATTTAAAGGCCTACGGTATTGTTCATATGATTATCAATAAAGGAATTTCTGTTGAATGGTTATTAAATTACAGAGGTGGTTCTTTTATTGTGGATACACATGATTTTATTTCTCGAGAAGGTATTTTACGCGGAGTATTGATAGAAAATATTAATGCATCGGGGTTAGGACAGATTTATGTAACTGTTGAATCGAATAATATGGATATTATTAAACTAGAAAAATCTGCAAAAATTGCGGTGTATTCACCACCTGAAAAACAACCATGGGATGATGCAGTTACACTTGCTCTTACTTACGCAGAAATAGAATATGATGTTATTTTTGATGATGAATTATTAGCGGGGGCTTTAAAAAAATATGACTGGCTTCATTTACATCATGAAGATTTTACGGGGCAATATGGTAAATTTTATAAAAATTATCATAGTGCTGGTTGGTATATACAGCAAAAAGCAAGTTTTGAAGCGAGAGCTTCTCGATATGGATATTCATCTGTAAGCGAAATGAAAAAGGCAATTGCACGAATAATTAGAGAATATGTCAAAAAGGGTGGGTTTTTATTTGCAATGTGTTCAGCAACAGATTCATTTGATATTGCACTTGCATCTGAAAATGTAGATATTGTGGATAGAGTTTATGATGGCACCCCTGTTGAGGCTGATTATCGTCAAAAAATGGATTTTACAAAATCAATGGCGTTTGAAAATTATGATTTATATACAAGTCCATTAACTTATGAATATTCAACAATAGATATTCCATCGAGTCATAAACCAATAGCAAAGGGTGCCGAAGCAGACTATTTTGCTCTATTTGATTTTTCTGCAAAATGGGACCCTGTACCCACAATGCTAACTCAAAACCATGTTGATGTTATAAATGGATTTATGGGGCAAACAACAGGATTTCACAGATCAACTTTAAAAAAACATGTCGTTGTTATGGGCGATGTTCCCAATGATGAAATGGTTAAATATATTCATGGAAATGTCGGTAAAGGAACTTACACTTTTTTAGGCGGACATGACCCTGAAGATTATCGTCATTTTGTAGGAGACCCTGTTACTGATTTATCTCTTCATCGAAATTCGCCCGGCTATAGATTAATTTTAAATAATGTTTTATTCCCCGCTGCTCGAAAAAAAGAACGAAAAACATAAATTCTCATTTTAATTCTATAGACTGAAGAAAAGATGAGCCTTCAATTAAATTACTGTATAGAAACTAATATAAATCTATAATTAACTATTCTTTTTACCCGTTTGAATTTGCCATAAATGATTATATATGCCATTATGATTGATCAGCTTATCGTGTGTTCCTGATTCTGCAATTTTACCTTTATCTAAAACTATAATTTGGTCCGCATTGCGAATAGTTGAAAGTCTATGAGCAATAATAATTGTCGTTCTATCTTTTGCAATATTTTCTAATGCATTCTGAATTAATTGTTCTGTTTCATTATCTACTGAAGATGTAGCTTCATCAAAAATTAAAATAGGAGGATCTTTATAAATAGCTCTTGCAATTGTTAATCGTTGTTTTTGACCAACACTTAATCGTTGTCCACGCTCTCCAATAATGGTGTCAAATCCATTTGGTAGATTTTCAATAAATTCTAAAGAATGACTTATTTTAGACGCTTTTTTAATTTTTTCTACATTATTTGGAGGGAATGGATAAGATATATTTTCTTTAATAGTCCCTTCAAATAAATGAAGTTCTTGATTTACAAACCCAATACTTTCTCGTAAACTAAAAAGTGTTAATTTTTTTAAATCTTGACCACCAATGCAAATAGAACCATTCTGAATATCATACAGTCGGAGTAATAATTTAATTAAAGTGGTTTTTCCCGACCCCGTTTGCCCAACAATTCCAATTGTTTTACCATTCAAAATTGTTAAATTAAATTTTTTAAATACAGGCGAATTATTGGGATATTTAAAATGTACATTTTCAAAAATAATATCGTTCTTTGGATTTATTAATTCTTCTGAATCATTATTTTCTTTTACCGATTTTTTTAATTCCAATATTGATAATATTCTTCCCGTGGAAGCCATTGATCGTTCAAATTGATCTATTGTTTCTCCCAATGTTGTAAATGGCCATAAAAACCGTTGTGTTAGAAATACCAGTACACTAAACGAACCAACAGCTATAGCCCCATTCATAGTCATAAAACTACCAATAATTAAAGTTGCTAAAAACCCAGACAATACTCCAATTCGAATAACTGGCACGAATGCAGAACTTAATTTGATTGCTTTATTATTACTTTCTCTATAATCACTACTTAATTGATCAATTCGTTCATATTCATTCCCTTCAGATGTAAAACTTTTAATTGTAATAATTCCATTTAAGTTATTGAATATAGCTGAACTAATTCGCCCAACGGCTTCCCTAACGGCAATATATCTTGGTGATAAGTTTTTCTGAAAATAAAATGCAATTGTAATAATTATCGGCACAGGAAAAATGCTTACAAATGCAATAATTGGTGAAACATAAAAAAATACAGCACCAATTGTTATTGTAGAAACAATCAATTGAATAATATTATTTATTCCCGAATCTAAGAATCGCTCTAATTGATTAACATCATCATTTAATATTGCTGTTATATTTCCTATTCTTTGATTTTCATGCCATTCTAAGTCTAAATGTTGAATATGATTATAAGCATCAAGCCGAATATCATGCTCTACAGATTGTGCAATTCCACGCCAAGTAATTGAATGTAAATATTGAAAAAGGGATTCAAATACCCAAATGAAAAAAGTAACAATTGCTAAAATTGTAACTTGACTCTTTGGGTTTGAGAAACCAAGAGATGCAATGAAGCTATCTTGTTGCTTAATTACGAGGTCAACAGCAAAACCAATTAATATTTCTGGCATGATGTCAAATAGTTTATTCATTATAGAAAAAAAAGTTGCCAGTATAATTTTTGCTCGCCATGGCAATGTATAATATAAAAAATCTTTGAATATTGAATATGAATTGGTCATTATCTACTTTAAATTTGCTAAAAACTTATTAGGTATTTATTAAATAAAAAAAGATAAATTGAAGAAATATTAATTTCGTTCCTATTTGTTACTCAATCTTTACCTATTTAAATTTACTACCTTATAACTCACTTATATTTTAGAAAGAGACATATTTAATTATGCCAAAAATTTTAACAAATATAATTTTACTATTTCAAATTAGTTTATTTCAATTTTTATTTTCAAATATTAAACCAATTACTAATTTGCAAGAACACCAACCCGATGTATTTGCATTGATACATGCAAAAGTTCAATTAAATCCCGTAGATATTATTGAAGATGCAACGATAATTATAAGAGGATCAAGAATTGAAGCCGTTGGAAATGATATTCAAATACCTCGTGATGCATTTGAAATTGATTTAACAGATAAAACCGTTTATCCTGGTTTTATTGATAGCTGGTTTGAATATGCCCAACCAGATTCTTTGCAAAATCATAATTCACATTGGAATAGTAAAGTACACCCTGAATTTAATTCAGGAAATTCCCCTGAAATTTCAAAAAAACAATTAAATGAATTTTATTTAAATGGAATAACCGCTGTCCATATTGTTCCAAATAAAGGAATATTTAGAGGAGAATCAGCAGTAAGATTATTAAACTCAAATCAGCAAAATATAGAAAATTCGCCTACCCAAGTACTTGCATTTGAAACTTTTGGATGGGGGGCTGATGAATATCCTGGCTCTCTATTGGGGACAATAGCCTTATTAAGGCAAACTTTTTATGATGTATTATGGTATAAAAGAGCAAAAACAGCATACAAATCAAACCCTCAACAAAATGAACCAATTCGTCGAAACCTATCATTAGAATCTATTCAATCTCATTTAGATAATAATGGGAAGTTTATTTTTCGAACAGGTGATGAAATTGCAACTCTCCGTGCATTTAATATAGCAGAAGAATTTGGATTAAATTTTTGGATTAAATCTAATGGATATGAGTACAGACGATTAAATGAATTTAAAAAGAAAAATTCATTTTTTGTTCTTCCATTACATTTTCAACCCAAACCAAAAGTTTCAAATCCTCAAGATGCTTTATCCTATTCAACAACTAAATTAAAACATTGGATAATGGCACCAAAAAATCCTGCAATATTAGATAGTGCAAAAATACCATTTTCATTTACAGTAGATGGGATAAAGAAAAAATCTGACTTTAGAAAAAATTTAATAAATATTGTTCAAAAACATGGTTTGCTCAAACAAACCGCATTAAAAGCACTCACCATTCATCCCGCAAAAAAATTAGGATTAGAAAATCAATTAGGGCAAATTAGTGAGGGGTTTTTAGCAAATTTAATAATAACCAGTGGTGATTATTTTGATAAAAAATCAAAAGTTGAATCAGTATGGGTTGCAGGTGAAGAACATAAACTCGCTATTGATAATAGCACTCATTTTAATGGGGCATGGACTTTTATTGGATTTGAAAAAACAGGGGAATTAATATTTTCTAAAAAAGGGGGTAGCTTATATTTAGATGAAATTTCAATTCCTTTAAAAAATATAAATTATAGTCGACATCAAATTTCTTTTACTGCTTCATTAGATACTATAAATTTAAATGGAGTTTCTCAATTTATAGGTAATATTGAAAAAAATAAATTAATTGGAAGTGTTTTATTATCAAATGGAAACACCGCAAAGTGGAATGCTATAAGAAATGACTTTGAAATTAATGATAGAAAACCAATAAAATTGAACGATTTTTCAATGCCAATATTATATCCTGAGGGTGCGTATGGTTTGGAAAAATTACATCAACAGCCAAAAATAGTATTGGTGAAAAATGCAACTATTTGGACAAGTGGAGAAAAAGGTATCCTTGAAAATACGGATTTATTAGTTAGAAATGGGCTTATACATAATATTGCACCAAATATTACACCACCCGAAAATGCAATAGTAATAAATGCACGCGGAAAACATATTTCTCCAGGATTAATAGATTGCCATAGCCATTCGGCTACATCTGCAATAAATGAAGGCACTCAATCTGTTACTTCTGAAGTAAGAATAAGAGATGTTCTTGATAGTGATGATATTGCTATTTATAGAGAACTTGCTGGCGGATTAACCATTGCAAATATTTTACATGGCTCTGCAAATGCGATTGGAGGGCAAAATGCTGTAATTAAATTAAGATGGGGACAATCACCTGAAAGCTTATTATATAAAAATGCACCACAAGGAATAAAATTCGCTTTAGGAGAAAATGTAAAACAGTCTAATTGGGGTGATGAGTATACAACACGATATCCTCAAACTCGAATGGGGGTTGAACAAGTCATTAGAAATGCATTTGATAGAGCGATTGAATATCAAAAACAATGGCAAATTTATAATCAAAAAATAATTCAAAAAGCTCAAATTGATAAAATTCCGCCAAGACGAGATTTAGAATTAGATGCACTTGTAGAAATTCTTAAGGGTATAAGAAAAATTCATTGTCATTCATATAGACAAGATGAAATTTTAATGCTATCTCGGATTGCAGATGATTATGGGTTTACAATTGGTACATTTCAACATGTATTAGAAGGATATAAAGTTGCAGATAGAATTGCTGAACATGGTGCAGGAGCATCTACTTTTAGTGATTGGTGGGCATATAAGTTTGAAGTTATTGATGCAATTCCATATAATGGTGCATTAATGCATGATGTTGGGATAACGGTTTCTTTTAATTCAGATTCTGATGAATTAGCAAGAAGAATGAATTTAGAATCTGCAAAGGCCGTGAAATATGGTGGAATTAGTGAAGAAGAGGCTCTAAAATTTGTAACAATAAACCCTGCAATACAGTTAGGTATTGATGAATGGGTCGGTTCATTAGAAATTGGAAAAGAAGCAGATTTTGTAATTTGGTCGGGACATCCATTGTCAACCATGTCTAAATGTGAACAAACATGGATTGACGGAACTCAATATTTTTCAATTGATGAAGATTTAAAATTAAGAGAAAGAGATAAAAAATATAGATCAGAAATTATACAATATATTTTATCTGACTCAAAACCAACAACCGAATATTTAAAACCGGATACAGAACATTCACATAAAGAACATGGCTGTTTAGAAGGAGTCGGAAAATGAAAATTATAATATTATTTATTATTTCAATATTAATTTCATCAGATCAAATTCCTGCTCCAGAACAATCTCAGCCTATTTTATTAAAAAATGGAATTTTGCATACAATTAGTAATGGAACAGTTCAAGGTCCCGATATATTATTTAATAATGGAAAAATTATTGCTATTGGACATGGAATTGAAATTACAAAAGATACTCAAATTATGGATATTTCAGGTAAACATATATATCCTGGATTAATTTCAGCAGGGTCCTCACTTGGGCTTCAAGAAGTGAATGCAGTAAGAGCAACTAGAGATTATGCAGAAACAGGGTCTATTAATTCTAATGTAAGAGCAAATGTAAGTTATAACCCTGACTCTGAACTTATACCTGTTACGCGGAGTAATGGAATTTTATTAGCACATGTAATTCCAAAATCAGGACGAATCCCCGGAATTTCTTCAGTTATGATGTTAGATGGTTGGACATGGGAAGATTGTACTTTAAAACATCCAATAGCAATGAATATGAATTGGCCTTCAATGGAATTGAATTTAAATTCGTGGAATAAAAAAAGTCACAAAGATCAAATTGAAGAAAGAGATATGGCATTAGATGAAATTAATAATTTATTTAATTCAGCAAGGGCATATAATAAATTAGATCAAACAAGTCCTGAGTTTAAATCAAATCCAAGACTAGAAGCGCTTTCACAAGTGATTTCAGGTAAGTTATTACTCATAATTAAAGCAAATACGGTAAAACAAATTGAGTCTGCTGTATATTGGAGTGTAAAGCAGAATATTAAAATAGCAATATTAGGTGGTAGAGATTCATGGAGGGCAACCGAATTGTTAAAAGAAAAAAATATACCCGTAATATATGAAAGTGTCTTGTCTGTTCCTGCTCGGAGGTTTGAAGATTATGATCAACCATATAAAACACCAAAATTATTATTTGATGCGGGAGTCCGATTTTGTATTACTAACAGTACAAGCCCATTCCAGACCCCTCATTTAAGAGATCTACCCTATCATGCATCAATGGCAACCGCTTTTGGGCTGGATGCTGAAGAAGCAATTAAATCGATTACACTATCTACAGCTGAAATATTAGGTATAGATATTAATGTTGGTTCATTAGAAACGGGCAAAGATGCAACTTTATTTATTTCAAATGGAGATATATTAGATATTCGGTCTAATGTTGAACAGGCATTTATAAATGGTAAAGAAATTGACATGTCTGACCGACATAAAATGTTATATAAAAAATATACTGAAAAGTATATACAAAAAGGTATTTTACTAAATGAATAAATTTGTAATTTGAACCCCTAAAAAATGGTTTATGAATCTTGAATAAGTTTATATTATTATCAATTATTTTATTTTTTGTTTCTTGTGGTGGCGGATTTAACCAAGATGTTAAAGGTCCAAAAGTTACTTTATTGTACCCCAATATTGGATATGTTGCATCTGATTCAGTCGAGGTAAGGTATGAAGTTTCAGATGATTCTCAAGTGTTTAAAATGAATTTACGCTTGAATGGATTTGAGGAATTCATTATGAATACAGACTTATCCTCCCCTAATATATTTTATTATATGTTATATGTTGCAGAATTTGAATCGGGTAGTATCACAATTCAAGGTGTTGGTGAAGATGAATTTGGGAATGTCGGCGAATCAGCAGAAGCGGAAATCTTTATCGATAATAGTTTACGATTTATTAATATACCTTCTGGCATATTTACTGATTCGGGAAATAATGAAACTGAAATCCCATATGATTACCAAATGATGACTTATCCCGTCACCGTTGGGCAATATCTTGTATTCCTTAATGAAGCTTATACAAATGGTGTTATTACAATTTCTGGAAATAAAATTAAAGGAAATGTTGCAACCATACCAGCAATAAATGATTTTATTACTTTTGGAGATTCTTCATCTGTTCATCATTTAGGTGCAATTGAAATGAATAATAATAAATTTAAAGCAATGGATAGCACTTACATTAATCATCCAATTACAGGTGTAACTTGGTATGGTGCAACGGCATTTGCAGAATATTATAAAATGAGATTACCTTCTGTATTAGAATGGGAAAAAGTTGCAAGGGGAATTACAGGCTACGCATATCCATGGGGAAATGAAAATAATTCAAATCGATCAAATTTTGATAATTCAGGTGACCCTTGGGATTCGGGTACAACACCGGTAGGATATTATAATGGAATTAATATAAGTACTATCGATAGTAAGTCACCCTTTGGTGCGTATGATATGGCTGGAAATGTATGGGAATGGACGAGTGAAATTAATTCTGTGAATAAATATATTTTAAAAGGAGGTTCTTATCAAAACCCTGCTTTTAATCAAACAACTACAATTGAACATACATCTTACCCCGCCGATATACTTTCTAATTTTGGGTTTAGATGTGCTCGTGACCTTTAATTAACTGATCAACTTTTAATCGATTTATTTTTCCTAATTCATTTTTTGGAAGTTCTTCACAAATAATAAATTTTTTAGGGATTTTAAATTCTAATAATTGATTTTTACAAAATTCTACTAAATCTAATTTATTAAACTTCTCATTTGTTTTTATAAAGGCAATTATTTCTTCGCCCCATTTTTGATTTTCAACTCCAAGCACACAACATGCCACAATATTAGGAAATTTTATAATTACTTCTTCAATTTCAAATGGATTAACATTTTCCCCTCCAGTTACAATTCGATCTTGTCTCAATGGTTTTAAAAATAAAAAACCATCTTTATCAATTTCACCTAAATCATTTGAAATAAATTGTGAATTAAATGGTAACTCTCCCCAATAACCATTTGCAATTATTTCACCGAAAATACAAATTTTTGAATACTTATTTTTCTGTGGTGCTGTTGAAATTGTTAAATTATTAAATGGTTTTCCAACTGAATTTAATTTTTCAGGGTAATCGTTTATCCAAAACCCCGACACTCCCGAGCAAGTTTCGGTCATTCCATACGTCACAAATATTGGAATATTTAGTTTAATACAATTTTCTAAAAGTATAGAATTTGCAGGACCTCCTCCAGTCAAAATCATTCTAAAGGATTGTAAACACTTAATTCCTTCTTCAATTTGTAAAAGCGTATAAATAATTGTTGGTACTAAACTAATCACCGTTATTTTTTGTTTACTTGCTTCTAAAATAAAATTATCGATATTAAATTTTTCAAATAAATAAACAGGGCAATGACTTAATAACCCCCTGATAATTGCTGAAATTCCAGCAATATGATGGAGAGGCAAAATATTCATAATAGAATCATTATTACTAAACTTTATTTCATCATTCCAATTTTTAAAACTATATAAAAAGTTTTGGGTCGATAATTCAACCGGTTTCGGTTTACCACTGCTTCCGCTTGTAAAAATTATTGTTATTGTATCAATTAGGTTTTTTTTAACAGGTTTTATTGATACACCACAATTTTGAATTGAAGCTCCATCTTCATTAAAAATTAAATTGACTTTATTAACTAACTTTATTGAAACGCTTTTTCGAGATGTAATTAAGTGGGATAATTGAACTGAATTAATAATTGTATTTAATTCAGTTGATTTTAATTTTGGATTAATCAAAACAGAAATTAATCCTAAATAATCGCACGCAAACCAATTAATTATAAATTCCAAAGGGTCTAAAATTTGAATTCCAATTAATATATTTTTCTTTAGATTATATTGATTTATAACGCGTGCTGTATGAATAACTTGAATCTGAATTTCCTCATAAGAATATGATTTATTTTTATAATTTAAAAAAACTGCTGAAGGATTGTTTTTTACAATCGTTAATAATTGATTAATCATTTATTGGTAGGGTATTTTTTCAGGTATGAGGTTTAACCCCGGTTTTGTTGGTTTATTAATAATAGAAGTTTGTAGAGGATTATTTATTATATCACTCTCTAAAAGTGAGTTGGCAGAGAAACCATTTGCTAATTTTATTTCACTAACAAAAGCGAGATGAAGACATGTCTGTTTTTCAATTTCAGTACCTAGTGTTGTTGTGATTACAGATTTAATATTATGTTTATTTCCCAAATTTATTATTTCTAAACATTCATTTATATTCCCCGTAATCATTGGCTTAATTACAAAAATATCAGCAGACTGAAATTCAATTATTTCTCTAACAGAATTGATATCTGTTAATGATTCATCCAAGGCAATGGGGATTTCTGTATGCAAGCGTAATTCTGCTAAATCCTCTAATTCTTCTTTTGGTAATGGCTGTTCAATATATTCGATATTAAATTCTTCGAGTTCTCTACATAATCGAATTGCTCGAGGCAAGTCTAAGGATTCATTTGCGTCAATTCTAATTTTTTTATCTTGCCCGATTTGTTTTTGAATTAATTTTAACTTTTCTTTAATTGTAAATATATTTTTATCCGTTAATTTTAATTTATACACCTGATAATTAATATCAGATTGCATATCTTTTTCTAACCCATTTACAGTAATAAAATCACAGCATTTATTTGAAAAATTCTTCCAAAATGGTATTATATTTATTTTTGAATATAAATCATAAATTGCCGTTTCTAACCCAAAAAGAGCTGATGGATTTTCGAAAGATTGAGCTTTTGCTAATATTAATAAATCTTCTAAAGATTGATTTTCCTCTATTCCTTTTATAGCAAGAGAAAATCCTTCAAGACAATTACGAGCTTCAATAAGAGTTTCTTTTGAAAAACCAGGTAGTGGGGCTGTTTCACCGTAGCCCGAATAAACACCCGATTTTAGCTCAATAATAATTCCTTCCCTATAGGAAATTTCGCCCTTTGCGGTGATTAATGGTTGAATAAATGGAATTCGATATGCACTAAAATTAATTGAGGAAATATTCAAATTAAGAATCCCAGTGCCAAAAGAATAGTATAAACAATTTGTAGCCTGGCAGTATTTGCCAATAAACTATTTAAAGATGTACCTGATTTCTTATAAATATCAATAATATTTATAATTGCAATAGGTAAACAAAATAATACTAAAAATATTGCCAATTTAGGAATTAAATGGTGATATAAATAAAAAGGTACTAAAAATGGAATTAAAGTAAAAACACCATATTGAATTTTAGAAAATGGTTTTCCAAATATTACAGCTATTGTTTTCTTTCCAGTTTTAATATCATTATTTGCATCTCTTATATTATTTACAATTAAAATACAATCAGCCATTAATCCCATTATAACTCCCAATAATATAGCTGTTGAATTATATAAATCACCGCCCTGTAAATAATATGTTCCTGGTACTGCAACTAATCCAAAAAATACAAATACAAATAAATCTCCTAACCCATTATACCCTAATGGAAATGGCCCTCCTGTATATGCATAACCCGAAATAATTGCAACGCTTCCAATAATGACAATGGGTAATCCACCAATCCAAGCAAGGTAACAACCAATTAATAATGCAATAAAAAAAGAAAAAAACATCCCCTTTTTTACTTGTGATGGATTTAATAACCCGGATTGAGTTACGCGTTTTGGACCTAATCGCTCGTCTGTATCTGTACCCTTTTCAAAATCATACACATCATTTGCGAGATTTGTCCCAATTTGAATTAATACCGAAGCTACAAAGGTGCAAAATGCAATAAATGGTTGGAAATACCCATCAAAGTATGCAAAGCTTAAACCTATAATTACAGGTGCAATTGCAGCGGGTAATGTTTTAAGGCGAAAAGCCAATAACCACGTATTTAGAGATGTCTTCAATTGTATAAATTTTTCATATTATTTATATGAATAATTTAAGGTATGTATTTTTCTACTTTATTGTATTTTTCTGCATTAAACATCACAGATGGTTGCCAGTTTTTTAAATTATGTTGAGCAACAACTGCACTTTGCATATGCCATAAATAAATCCAAGGAGCATCGTTCATTAGTTTATCATTCGCTTTTTGGGCAATATTGAACCTTATTTCAGAGTTCGTTTCTGTTTGTAATTCAATAATCAAACTATCTAATTCTGAACTTTCATATCGAGTCCACCGGGTTTTACTTACTTCTGATTCAAATAAGGGGGCTAAAAAGTTTTCAGGATCAGGATAATCTGCCCACCAAGAACGATAATACATATCAGGGATTCCTTTTCTAACTGCATCAGAATACATATTCCAATCATTTCTTACAATTTTAACATTAATTCCAATTTGCTTTAATTGATCTTGAATAATTTCTGTAATTTGAAATAATTCTTTGGATTGACTTTGCCATAATTCAACTGAAAATCCATTATTATATCCTGCATTTTCTAATAGTTTTTTTGCTTTTTCAGGATTATATCCAAAAATTGGATTTTCTTTTCTTTCTAATAAAACAGGTGGGATGGGTCCCCCGGCTTCTTGCCCTCTACTTGAAAAAATTGTTGATAAAATTTCTTCAACATTAATTGCATAATTTACTGCCTGCCTTACACTTACATTATCAAATGGAGGTCTTGAGCAATTTAATCCAATATAATAAGTATTTAATTGGTCAATAAGTTGAATATCGTCTTTCCATTCAGGATCTTTTAACCATAATTCATATTCAGCATTTGGGATTTCCATAATATCGAGATAGCCTGTAATAAATTCGGCAACCCTGGGCAACGCTTCTGGAAGAATACGGATTTTTAATTTATCTAATAATGGTGCACCATTAAAATAATGTTTATTTGCATTAAACAAAAAATGTCCGTCTCTAATCCACTCTGTTTTTATCCATGGACCTGTACCAATAATTTTATCATTAATAATATTTACTATAGACGCTGATGGCATTGCTAAAAATCCTAAAAATGGAGCAAAAGGCTTTTCAAGTTTTATAGTAAAAGTTGAATCATTAGAACATATAAACCCGGAAACCGATTCAATTTCATTCTTCATAAATGGTTTTGCACCTGTAACAGATTTAAATAACCATGACCGCCGAGAAGCTACTTTGGGATTTAATATTCGTTCAAAACTTGATTTTATATGAGAAGAATTTAATAACTCGCCATTTTGAAAAAAGACAGAATCATGTAATTGAAAAATATAGGTTTTTCCATTATCTACAATAGACCAAGATTTTGCAATTCCAGGGATAATCTCTGAACCATGACCATAATGGACTAAATTATCAAACATTAATGCCGTGACTTGCCCAGAACGAACATCTGTTGCGTGGGCGGGGTCTATATTTTTAGGGTCACCAGCAAGCACTAATGTCAACTGATTTGCATCTGGTTTAATTGTACAGCTAATTATAAAAGTGAATAGAAATAGATAATATTTAAATTGTCTCATATCTAAAATTGAGTTCATTAATCAAGGTGATTCAAGATTAAAATAAATATTATTTTTAATGAGAATTGAATATAAGATTTAAAACCTCGCTTTAATGGAATTGCACATCAACGGTTTGTATAAGAATAGTAGCCGACTGCGGAACTCGAATTTTTCAAGTTACTACTAAATTTTATTCGGGATACAATGCTCATATTTACTACTGTCTCGGCTATTATTTTTATACTTTGTTGGCATTAGTCTTTATATTTTGCAATCTAATTGTGTCTGTATTTATTCGATTCAATAATTCTTTTATTGTCGTGCTCGATTTTATTTTTGCAGACCGATAAATCATACTATTTCCAAATTTATTAAAGTCTTTCCCTTTTTTGGGATAAGATTCATTTTCTGGAATAAAGTCAAATGAAAACCATAATTTCTTTTGTCTCAAATTATTAGCAATGTTTTTTTTCTCTTTTTCTTTTTTACCCCAAGCATATAAGTAATGGTTATATCTTATTCCATCTAACATTATTCCGTAGATTATTTCATTTTCATTAGAATAGTCTATATTAATTACACCTTTCCCATTAACAAAATTAAAACTAATTACAATTTTGTTTTTATGGTTTTCATGAGAATATCTAGTTCCTTTTAAAACTTCAATATTTTCTCTTTTTGATTGCAAGAAAGAGTGTATTTCACTTACAAGTTGTGTGTATTTGTATTTTATATATAAATCGTGAAGTCTTATTTCTTTATAAATACCATAATCAGAATTGTAGAAATTATAACAATCTGTTTCTGTATCAAATTTAAGTGATTCTGTTATGCAAGTAAGATTATTAATAAAGAACACATAGTCGTTTAAAAGAGATTTGTTATAAGAATCATTATCACTTAACAAGTTTTTTAAGTTGTCAAGTATGACTCCTAAATCTCTATATGTTAATATTTCCCAACCTATTTCTGTTGTGTCAAATGGCGGACGAATTAGGGTTAATAGAACAAATAAGTCATTAGGGTTGCTTTTATTTTTATAATCTATAAGTTGTTGCCTATCTGGAACACTTTTTACTTTATTTTCAATAATTAATTTGCTTGATTCAAATTCAATAATTAAATCTAAGTTTCGACTTTCTCTATGAACACATTTAATTTCAGTACTTACAAATTTGTTTTTTTCTACAAAATAATCAGATAAAAGTTTTCCAAATTTCAAAGGATAAGTTTCAGAAACCCAAGCAATAAAATTACTATGAAATAATTCTTTTGAACTTAAAGACATATTAAAAAGCGGTGACTTTTTAAGTTCTTCTATTAATCGATGGTTCTCGTTCATTTTTTTTTATATTAATGCCAACGACGGCGATAAACGCTATTGTGTTTATCGGGAATATATATCCCAACTTTTAATAGTGTAATAACAGAAATATTCATGTTAAAATATAGCAATCACAATTTTGCCTTGGCTATTACGAGATTCCATAAGTTCATGTGCTTTTGGTAAATCTTCAAAATTAAAAGTATGCCCCACAATTGGTTTAAGATTATGTTTATTCGTAAATACAGAAAAATCATTCCAAATAGAATTTAATAATTTTTCATTCGGAAGTAAATATCCCAAATGGGATGCCATTACCGAATAACTATTTTCTGCTAAATGAGATAATTTAGTTTTAGGTAAATCATTCCATGTTTTATACCAACTATACGGATTCCATTTTTTTAAATCTAAACCTGCAAAACCCATAATCATAATCCGGCCAAAAGGGTTGAGTAAATCTACCGATTTTTTATAGACATCGCCCCCAACCATTTCTAAAACAACATCTACTCCATTATTTGTTTTTGATTTAATTACATTCGCAAAATCATCTTTTCGATAATTAATACCAATGTCAATCCCAAGTTGAGATAATAATTCTAATTTTTTATCTGATCCAGCAGTTCCATAAACTGTATTTCCAAATGCTTTCGCAATTTGTACCGCCATCGTTCCAACGCCTCCACCGGCGGCCTGTATCAGTACTTTGTCCGTTTTCTTTAACCTGGCTAAATTCATTAAAGCAATCCAAGCCGTTAATCCATTTATGGCAATTGCCGAATTTTCTATGTCTGTTAAATGGGCAAATGGTTTTAATGCTTGTCCTTCGGGGATAACCATTTTTTCAGCATAGGATCCAAATTGAGCACCAACAATTACATTGTCACCAACTTTATATTTTGTTACTTCGTCACCAATTGAATCTATTTCTCCAAACCCTTCCATTCCAGGAATATATGGTTTTTGAGGAGCCCATCCATACAGACCTTTACGAGATAAAATTTCTGCATAATTTATTCCTATATGTTTTAATTTAACTCGAACTTCGTTTTTTATAGGTATTGGATCGGGTGCATCTTCCATTTTTAATACAAATGGGTTGCCATGTTTTTTAAGTAAGTACGCTTTCATAGTGTAAAATTTAATACCTTGTATATCAATAAATTTATTGATAATATTAGTTATTAATTTTTTTCTTAATTAAATAAATATTTAAAATTATGAATACTTATATTATCGCAGTGTTAATTGCTGTACCAATTTTTACTTTACTAATTTCTATTGAGTGGATTGTATCTATCAAAAGAGGAATAATTATAAATCATTCAGCCGACTTGATTTCGAGTTTAAGTTCGGGATTAACAAATATTCTTAAAGATGGCTTAAAAATTTCATTTGCAATTATTAGTTATAGTTGGCTTGTTGAACGAATCGTCATTTTTCAAATTGAATCTCTGGTGTTAACCATAATTATTGCATTTATTGTTCAAGATTTTGCGGGATATTGGCTACATCGTTTAAACCATCGTGTTAATATTTTATGGAATCGTCATATTATTCATCATAGCAGTGAAGAATATAATCTTTCCTGTGCATTAAGGCAGTCAATTTCAGGGTTCATATCCTTTGGGGCATTTTTTATGATTCCCGCGGCATTATTTGGAGTGCCTGTATGGTTATTTGCAGTTTTAGGACCTGTTCATTTATTTTTGCAATTTTGGTATCATACTTGCTTAATTAATCGCATGGGTATTTTAGAAAATATTCTTGTTACACCTTCTCATCATCGCGTACACCATGCAATTAACCCCGAATACTTAGATAAAAATTTCAGTCAAATCTTTATAGTATGGGATAAACTATTTGGTACATTTCAACCAGAACTAAATGAGGTCAAACCTGTATATGGAATTTTAAGACAAGCAGATACTTGGAATCCAATTCTCATTAACTTTAAACATTTCTTTTCTCTATTAACCGATGCATGGCATACTTCAAATTTATTAGATAAATTTAAAATATGGTTTATGAAAACAGGATGGAGACCAGAAGATGTGATTCAATCTAACCCAATAATGACCATTAACAACCCAAAAGATTTAATAAAGTATAAAACAAATAATTCATCAACTGTTATTTACTGGTCATATTTTCAATTGATAATTTCATTTGCAATGATTGTACATTTATTTTCTGTTGAAACCGTTTTTGAATCCTATTTAGTATATTTATATGCAATATTTATTATGGCAAATGTGTTTAGTTATACATCCCTTTTAGATCAAAAAAAAATTATCATCATTTCTGAAATAATAAAATTAAGTTTAATCGGAATTATTTTATGGAAATTAAATTGGAGTTGGTTTGGGTTGTCATCCCAATACTCAATGCTATTTATTGGCTTTACGGTAGTATCTTTATTAATTAATTTTATATTATTAAAAAAATCAATAAAATTATAAACATTAATACTATTTTGTAAATTTCGCTCCAACAGGATGTCTATATTTTTGAAAAGGGATTAACAATAATCCTTTAATATTTTCTATCTCTTGAGGCTCCATGTGTGTATCTAATCCAAATATTAATTTTTCATGTTCACCTACATTTATATTTGTTCTAAAAATATGGTCCCAAATTGAAAATATATTTCCAAAATTACTATCTGTATGTGGTAAAGTAAAATGATGATGTATTCGGTGAAAACGAGGGGTTACAAAAACCCAAGAAAATAGTTTGTCTAATTTTTCTGGAGTTTTATAATTTGCATGAGAAAAATGTGCAAAAAAGGCTGAAACCGTTTGATAAAACATAACCATTCCAATTGATGCTCCTGATAATAATACAGCAATAATTGTAAAACCTAATCTAAATAATGATTCTCCGGGGTGATGTCTTAGCCCTGTAGTTACATCAACTTGCTGGTCCGTATGATGAATTATATGAAATTTCCACATCCATTTTACTTTATGTTCTAACCAATGAATAAACCATGCCCCTCCAAAATCTAAAAAAATAAAAGAACAAACGACCATGAGCCAAAAAGGGAGAACTTGTCCATTTATATTTAAATGTATTAATCCACTGCTTTCCTGAGAGTTATACATCGTTGCTTTTAAAATAAGCGATGCACCAATAAAATTAATAATTAATGTTGTAAGAGTTAAAGTTAAGTTTAAAAATGCGTGCTTGCCTTTTTTATAATCAAAATTAAATAAAGGTATTCCCTTTTCTAATAATAAGAAAAATGAAAGTCCAGAAATTAAAAAAATAGTCCGTGTAGATGAAGGGATTGTTTCAAAATATTGAATTAAATTTTCCATTAAATTTATTTCCTTACTCTTTGAATTAAATCTCTATTAATAATTGCCCCATCAGGAAATTCAGCACTTGAATATGGTTTTATATTTATCAATGAAGAAATTAATCCATAAACATATACATTTTCAAAAGAATCTATTTCAATTCCTTTTTTAATATCTGGGCCGTTTGCAAAAAAAATCCCATGCATTTGAGGGTCTGCAGGGTCCCAACCATGCATTCCTTTTATATTTAACATTCCCGTGGTTTCAAACTCTTCTTGTGTAAAAACTAACCATCCTGGATCGGGTACTAATAAAAAATCTCCTGTATTTTCATTCACAAAATGATATCTTTCTGGAATATTTTCTTTAGAATAAACAGATAAATGTCGAATATCTTTTAATTGATTATAAATATTTTTATCTTCAGAATCTATTTGTAGAATTGGTCCGCCATCATAAGTTGTAACTTGTGACATATCTGAAATATAATCATCAATTACAATTACGCGCCTTCTACTTATTTCTCTCATTCCATGGTCGCTTACTAATATTATATTTGCTTCAATATCATTTTTTTCCAATCCTTTTATTAATCTTCCAAGCATTTTATCAGATTTTTTAATTGCTTTAATTGTTTTTTTTGAGTCAGGACCATGTTTATGCCCCGACTTATCTGGCTCGCTAAAATAACATAAAACAAGCTTAGGCCTAACTTTTTCTGGTAATTTTAACCATGCAATAACAGAGTCAACTCTATTTTCAAATGGAATCTTTCCATCATAATCTTTAACAATAGAGGGTTTATGTCCATTAATTGGTGCTTCTGACCCCACCCAAAAATAGCTAGCTGTTTTAACTCCTTGTTTTTCTGCAGTGACCCATATAGGCTCACCTTTATAAAATTTGGGATTAATTACGGTCTCTCGTTTATAATATGTATATCTTTCTTTATGAATTTTACTATAATAGTGATTTCCTGTTAAATAATGATTTCCAGAATATGTACCGGTTGCAATTGAATAGTGATTGGGGAAAGTATAAGAAGGATAAACTGGAATAAGTGATTTTGCCTTAACACCTTTTTTTATAAACGAATCAAAATGAGGTGTATTTGTCTTTTCTAAATAATCAAACCTCATTCCATCAAAAGAGACTAAAATAGTCGGGGTTTCATTTGAAAAACCATTTACGATTAAAAGATGAAATATGAGTAAGATATGCCTAATTTTTACCATTAAAAATTATCCTTTTTTTATAGTTTTTAACTTAATAATTACAAAATACATTGAAACATAATCAGGCAAATTTACCACCTTTAGCAGAAAGAGTTAGACCACAAAACTTAAAAGATTTTGCAGGTCAAGATAATTTACTTTCTAAAAATAGTTTAATTTCAACAGCTATCGAAAATGGTAAATTATTCTCTATGATTTTATGGGGTCCCCCTGGTTCAGGAAAAACAACACTTGCGAAAATAATTTCTAAAAGCTGTAATTATGCATATTATGAATTATCTGCGGTTTCATCAGGTGTAAAAGATTTACGAAAAATATTAGCCAAAGGAGAAGAACAGACTTTTTTAAATAAACCTGCTCTTTTATTTATAGATGAAATTCATAGATATAGTAAATCTCAACAGGATTCATTACTTCATGGTGTTGAACAAGGAATTGTTACTTTAATAGGTGCGACCACTGAAAACCCCTCTTTTGAAATTATCTCACCATTATTATCAAGATGTAGAGTTTTAACACTTTCAGGTCATTCAATTGAAGAATTAAATAGTATTTTAAAACATGCAATTCAAACAGATGATACTATTAAATATATGGATGTTAAAATTAATTCAAGGGCAAAAGAATTATTATTAAAATCTTCCGGAGGTGATGCGAGAAAAATGTTAAACACTTTTGAACTTGCATTATCTTTTTTGAATGATAAAAGTAATACCTGTACAGAAAGCCATATTCAAAATGCGTTACAAAATAAAATGGTTTTATATGATAAAGACGGTGATTACCGCTATGATGTTATTTCTGCATTTATCAAATCAATTAGAGGTTCAGACCCAGATGCTTCAATTTATTGGTTAGCAATAATGTTAGAAGGAGGTGAAAAACCTGAATTTATTGCAAGACGGCTTATCATATTGGCATCTGAAGATATTGGAAATGCCGAACCATATGCAATTTCTTTAGCAAATGCAGCATTTGAGGCTGTTCATAAAATTGGAATGCCTGAAGCATCTTATGTTTTAAGTCAGACAACAACCTATCTTGCCTCTGCACCCAAAAGTAATGCATCTGCAAATGCAATCTTAACAGCAAGAGAATATGTCAAAAAAAATGGAACAGGAAGTGTTCCGCTACATTTACGAAATTCTGTTACCAATTTAATGAAAGATTTAGATTATGGGAAAAATTATAAATACCCACATTCATACCCCCGTGGGTATGTTAAAGAAAATTATTTCCCTAAAGAAATAACAGATAACCCTCAATTTTATCACCCCAAAGAATTAGGGAGAGAAAAGTTTTTAAAAGAACGATTAGAATACTTGAAAAAATTAAATAAAACAGATGACTAATATCTTTTTTATTATATTATTTTTAACAACTATTTTTGGAAATGATGATCGGCTTCGAATTATTCAAGCAGATTTAATGCAAAGCCATCAAATTGAATCCCAACCGGTAATGGAACTTACTGGTAATGTAATTTTACAAAAAAATAATTTATTCCTTTATACCGAAAAAGCCACAAATTATACAAAAATAAATATCTTTGAACTTTCTGGACATGTTACAATGATTGAGGATGAAGATACATTGAAGTGTAAAAACCTTACTTATTTTAGTGATTCATTAGATTATATCCTCGCTATTGGAAATGTGAATTATCGGAAACCCAATGAATTAATTAGCTGTGATTCATTATATTTTTGGACAGATATTGATTCTGGTATTGCAATTGGGAATGTAAATTTAGAATCCGAATCTCAAAATGTTTCAACAGATTATATACATTATAAGGAAACAAAAGGACCAAGAGGAATATCATTTTCAGCATATCGAAATGTAAATATAATAGAAGGTAATCGCGTAATTCAAACAGACACCTTATTATATAACGATAAAATTGAATTAATGTCTTTAAAAAATGGAGGTGTTGTAAAAGAGCCAGGGAAAGGCATAATTGGTGATGCAATTTTTCTACAATATAAGGATTCTATTTTACAAAATATAAATATCTCTGGCAATGCAGAAGCATGGCAAGATTTTGATAGTAAAATAAAAGAGAATGATCCCCATTTTTATCAATTTAGAAATGAAATGAAAAGTAAATTTATTACTGTCGAATTAAAAAATGATGAAATCAATAAAATGCATCTTAATAATATGGCAGAAACAATTTATCACGTATCAGAAGACTCTTTATTAATGGGGACAAATACAGCATCTGGAGATACAATTATTTTAACTTTTCAAGATTCTGAATTAAATAGAATTCAAGTAATTGGCGGAAGTCAAGGCATATTTAAGCCTGAAGCTGGAAATACAAAAATTGATACAACCATCACTTATAAAGCAAATTATTTAGATTATTTTGTAGATAAAAAACAAACACAACTCATTGAAAATGCAATTGTAGAATATCAAGAAACAAAGCTAGAAGCTGGAAACATTGTTGTTGATTGGAAGGAAAACATTCTAAATGCAATTGAATATAATGAAATTCTTCCAACTGTTTATACCAGTGGAACAGAACCGCTCATAGGTGATGATATGACTTTTGATTTAATTTCAAAACATGGGAAAATCAATAAAGGGAAAACAGAGTATAATAGTGGTTTTTATCATGGGGAAAAAATTTATAGAGATGAGCCTGATATTTTTCATGTAAAAGACAGTAAATACACCTCGTGTGAATTAGATAATCCTCACTATTATTTTGCAAGCAATAAAATGAAATTAGTAGGAGATGATAGAGTAATTGCAAAACCTTTAATTCTCCATATTTTTGATATACCAATTATTGGAATTCCTTTTGCCGTTTTTCCAAATAAAGGAGGGAGTCGTCATAGTGGGTGGATTATGCCCGCTTTTGGGACACGAACAAGCACTGGGACATTTTTCCAACGACTCGGTTATTATTATGCTCCAAATGAATATGTCGACTTAAAAACACTTGTTGACTTTTATGATAAATTGGGATTGGTTATCAATAGTAAGTTTAATTATATAAAAAGATATAATTATAGTGGGTCGCTTTCTACACGAATTAATCAGTCATTAATCGGGAAAGATGTTGTTGACTTATTTGATAATTATACACGACAATTTAATATTATATGGCATCATTCTCAAAAACTTGATCCAACGCAAAACCTATCAATTAATGCACAATATGTTAGTAATTCTAATTTTTATCAAAGTAATTGGAATGATAAATCAAATCAATTAACCCAAAAAATTGAATCGCATTTAAATTATTCTAAGCGATGGTCAGCGTGGAAAAATAATTTTAGTATGAATATTTCTGACAGTTATGATTTACTTTCAGATATACGAAAAGAAGAAGGTGATTATTCTCATAATCATTTTTTGGTTGAAAGATCACAATCATTGCCCAATTTAAGTTTTAGTCACAGTAAGGGGAAAATTAAAATTGCTGGTAAAGAATATCCCATTTTAAAAGATATTTATTGGGATTATTCTTCTAATTTAACAAATAGCATACGAAAAGGTTGGAAATATTACTCAATAGAAAATGATTCATTATTCAATCCATTTTGGGAAGATTCTACCAATATTCGTACGGGCATAAAGCATAATATGAGCTTTTCAACATCAAATAAATTTTTTGGCTGGCTTTCTCTATCTCCTCGAATTTCTTTTAAAGAAAACTGGGTAAACCAATATACAAAACTAAACCAGCAATTTGAAACGGAGTATATCAGTGGGTTTAAACGCAGACTTACATGGAATACATCTTTATCAATGTCCACCAAACTTTATGGGTTATTTCCAATTTCAGTTGGTATGCTAGATGCTATTAGACATGTAATGACTCCTTCTATTTCTTTTAATTGGGCGCCAAACTTTTCTGAACATGGCTCTCCATTTATTCAAACCTTTGTAGATACAGCATTAACGCATGATTATTTTTACGGGACACTTGCAGGAGCGACACCCTCTGTAGAATCAAAATCTATAGGGTTAGGACTTTCAAATATATTTCAAGCAAAAATAAAAAATGAATCCGAATATAAAAAAATTGATTTAATTTCATGGTCTTTAAATTCAAATTATAATTTTACTGCAGATAGTTTGAAATTAGCACCCGTAAATTCATCCATCAGCTCTACACTTCCAAATGGTTTAAGATTAAGCCTGACAATGTCCCATGATTTTTATAAACTAAATTCAAATGGTCAACGAATAAATCAATATAGAAAATATCCTCGATTAAAAAGTGTTAACGGAGGAACATCATTAAAATTTTCAGGGAAAAAATTTATCTTTTCAAATTCGACAGAAATAGATACAACGTCACAATTAATTGGAGATGATTCTTCACCATTATTAGGGGCTGGTAATAATTTTTCATCAAGTAATCAAAATTTATGGAATTCTACTTTTAGTATTCGTTATTCATATACACCTCGAGAAAATCAAGATGCATTAATAAATTTTTGGGTAAATACTAATTTAGATATTCAACTTACACCTGCATGGAAAATGAATTATAATGCTCGTATTGATTTAGAAAAATTAGAATTAGTTTCTCATGATTTTACTTTTAAACGAAATCTTCATTGTTTTGAGTTTTTATTTGAATGGACACCAACAGGCTATAGACAAGGATTTTATTTACGAATAAATGTAATCAACAGAGATCTAAAAGAAAGTATCAAGCTCGAATCTCGTGGTGGAAATAGTTTTTGGCAATAAAAAAGGAGCAAGAAAACTCACTCCTTTTTAAAATTAACCCTTCCCATATATTGTAATCATTGAGAAGGGTTTGCGTCACACTTCCTCCCAGTATGACTATCAACTAACTATTTCATAATAGTTACCCTCCCAAAAGCAACCACTCAATGTTTGAAACAGTCAGGACAACATCTTCAACGACTTTGCGTTCTAAAACCCTTCAAATAATAAGAATAGATAAACATTTAACTTGTGATATAGATTAAAAAATTAACTATATAAAAAGAATGGCTGATATTTCTGCCCTTAATCTCAATAATTCTAAGAATTTCCTCTCCTTAAATTTAAGGAATTATCTAAAACTACCTCTTTTTATTAAATAATTTGCAACAACTTCATCAAGTCTTTGGTTCGTAAAAACTTGAACATAATCCATTCTATTTTTTCTACAATTTAATTTATAATAATCACAAAATTCTTGCATCTCTGTTTTATATGCCTGTTTTATATGCCAAGGATCTGTTGTAATTTTTTCACCCGTTTCTTTATCTACAAATCGAATTCGTTCTTTAAAGTTTAATTCCATTTCTTCGGGATCTAAAATATGAAACACGACAACTTCATGACCATTATATCTAAAATGTTTTAATCCATTAAATGTTTTTTGTGGGTCATCAAATAAATCAGAAATTAAAATGATAAGTCCTCTTTTATGAATTTTTTCAGCTATTTCATGTAAAATCGGTGCAATAAAAGTTTCTCCTCCAGGTGCTATATTGGATAATGCGGACATTAATACATTTAAATGGCTTGATTTTGATCGTGGAGGAATAAATTTTCGGACTTTAGTATCAAACAAAGTTAAACCAACAGCATCCTGCTGTTTAAGCATTAAATAACAAAAAGAGGCAAATAAGGTTTGAGCATATTCTAACTTGGTTAATGCTCCAGACCCATAATTCATTGAGCTACTTTGATCTAATAATAAATGAGATCTTAAGTTTGTTTCTTCCTCAAACTGTTTTACAAAATAGCGATCTGTTTTACCGAATAACTTCCAGTCAATATGTTTAATTTCGTCACCGATTCCATATGCTCGATGTTCGGAAAATTCAGCCGAAAACCCATGAAAAGGGCTTTTATGATGACCAACAATAAATCCTTCAACAACCATTCTTGCTCTAAATTGTAAACTATCAATTTTAGAAATAACTTCAGGAGTGAGAAATTCTCTCGACAAGTTATTTATCCTGTAATACTAAATCTAAAATATCATCACTTGTTATACCTTCAGACTCAGCATTGAAATTTGGAATAATACGATGCCTTAGAACAGGTTTTATCATCATTTGCACATCTGCTATGTCTGGCGTCGTTCTCTGGTTTAAAACTGCATTTGCTTTTGATGCTAAAATTAATCCAGAACTTGCTCTTGGGCCTGCACCCCAGTCCAATAATTTTTTAATAGACTCTGGCATAATACCTTCACTCGGACGCGTTTTCCGAACAAAATTTACGGCATATTCAATCACATTATCAGCTACAGGGATGTTGCGAATTAATTCCTGAAATTCAATTAATTGAGATTGGTTTACAATTGGGTTTACCGCTTCTGGGCTTTCGCCTGTAGTTGATTTTACAATATCAACTTCTTCAGTCGCTGAAGGATAATCAATCGTTAATTTAAATAAAAATCGATCTAATTGTGCTTCAGGCAATGGGTATGTACCTTCTTGTTCAATTGGATTTTGAGTTGCTAAAACAAAAAAGGGCTCTTCAAGAATGTATGTTTTTCCATTTACAGTTACTTTATGTTCTTGCATTGCTTCTAAAAGTGACGCCTGAGTTTTAGGAGGTGTTCGATTAATCTCATCTGCGAGAATGATATTTCCAAAAATAGGTCCTTTAAAAAATTTAAAAACTCGTTTTCCTGTCGTTGAATCCTCTTCTAAAATCTCGGTTCCTGTAATATCACTTGGCATTAAATCAGGGGTAAATTGTATTCGGCTAAAATTTAACTTCATTGCATCAGACAAAGTGTTAATGAGCAGAGTTTTTGCCAACCCGGGAACACCCTCTAGCATCACATGTCCTTTACACAATAAAGCAATAAATAATTGGTCAATTATTTCTTTTTGCCCAATAATTACTTTTCCTGCCTCTGTCTCAAGGTTTGATTTTAATTTGAATAATTCTTCTACTTTTTTAATATTGTTCATGTTTTTTCCATTTATTCAGGGGGTGAATCTATTGGTTTTTAATATTTTAGAAAAAGAATTAGATTTAGTTTTATTAAAATAAACTAAAAAAACTATATTCATATATTGCCCTAATTTTAATGATGGTGCAAAATTCAAAAATCGTAATAAAAGGAATGGGGCTAACAGAGTTACAAACATGGTGTGAATCGGTAGGCGAAACTTCCTTTAGAGGTATTCAACTTTATGAATGGATGTATAAAAAGGGAGTTGAGCGTGCAGACAAAATGCTTAATATTAGTCAAAAATTTAGAAATTATCTTGATGAACATGCAATACTTTCAACTCTAGAATTAGAATTAGCAACACAATCTAAACTTGAAGAAACAATTAAATATTTATTTAGATTAAAAGATAATCAATTTATTGAAACAGTAAGCATGGTTCAAGAAAACCGTCATACTGTATGTATTTCATCCCAAATTGGTTGCAATGTAGATTGTGATTTTTGTGCAACAGGAAAAATGGGATTTATTCGAAATTTATCAATAGGAGAAATTGTTGATCAGCTAATATATGTTAGAAATAACGTCGAATCACCAATTACAAATGTAGTTTTTATGGGCATGGGTGAACCATTTCTAAATTATGATCGGGTAATTAAATCAGCAGGTATTTTTCATAATCCTCGGGGTTTTAATCTCGGAAAACACCGTATTACAATTTCAACGGCAGGAATATTACCAAAAATAAAACAATTTATCGACGAAGAACAAAAATATAAACTAGCTATTTCTTTAAATGCATCAAATGATGATGTTCGTGATAATATTATGCCAATAAATAAAAAATGGAATATTAGACAAATTATAAAAGAAGGTAAACGGTTTTCATCGTTAAAGCGAAGACAAGTCATGTTTGAATATGTTTTAATGAAAGGAATTAATGACTCAATTGAAAATGCAATTGAATTGGCATCTCTCTTAAATGGTGTTGATTGTAAATTAAATATCATACCATATAACGAATCCGATGGTGTTTATCAACGCCCTACAGAAAAATCATTAAATGATTTTTTAAATATTTTACACGCAAATCAAAATGGTTATCGAATATTAGTCCGCTGGAGTAAAGGTCAAGATATAGAAGCTGGATGTGGGCAGCTAATTTATAAAGAAAAATTTGCAACAGACATAAATTAATGGAACATTAAAAGAAAATATATAATTCTACTAATATTCTTAAATCTATAAATATTCGTAATTTACGAATATAAATTTTTAACCAAATATCATTAAAAGGATAGAAAATGTTTAATCAACAAAATATATATCAAACATCGTCTCGACCAACATCTGCAGAAGCAAGTGCATATATGAATAAAGTTTTTGGATGGATGGGTGGCGGATTACTCATCACTGCACTTACGGCACATTGGACAGCAAATAATATCGGATTTATTCCTGGCTCATGGTATTTATTTTTATTCATTGGGCAAATATTTTTAGTTTATCGAATTTCTCGACATGCAATGAATATGTCTGTCAATGGTGCGACGGGCATGTTTCTTCTTTATACAGCCTTAACAGGGGTATCGCTTTCTGGACTAACTATGATTTATACTACGGAATCAATCGCAACAACTTTTTTAAGTACTTCTGCCTTATTTGGGGGTATGGCAATTTTTGGTATGACGACTAAAAAAGATTTAACTTCAATGGGAAGTTTTTTATATATGGGTTTAATTGGAATTATTATTTCATCCATTATTAATATTTTTGTTGGAAGCAATATCATGCAAATGGCAATTTCAGCAATTGGTGTTATCATTTTTACGGGACTAACTGCTTATGATACTCAGAAAATTCTTCAAATGTATCAAGGTGGTGAAATATATTCTGAAACAGGTACAAAAAAAGCTATCTTAGGGGCTTTAGTTCTATTTCTTGATTTTATTAATTTATTTATTTTCTTACTTCGATTTTTAGGAAATAGAAGATAATTTAAGTTTTTTATTTTTTATTTGAGTATTATACTAATCTATTCAGAAATTAGTCGGTCAACTATTAATAAAATATTACAATAATGATAAACAAAAATTTAAAATGGATAAAGAATGGAATATTAAGTATTGGCTTAATATTATTTCTTTACGCAATATATCAAGACCGTTTTGAGTCTTCACTCATATTTGCTTTCACCTCAATTTTAGCATGGTTATGCGTAGGCTTATTTTGGGAAGTGGAAAAAAATTATAAATTAATCGGCAATACACTTATTGGTGCTGGATTAATAATTTCAATTTCAATTTTCTTTAATTTTGGGGTTGAGCCAACGGCAATTCCCCTTGGTGGTTTTGTATTTAATAATGATGGGATTTGGAAAGCATTGTCAATTTTATTCTTATTTCTAGTGTCAGGACTATTATTTAGATATATCCAAGAGATTGTACCTGCGCCAATTAATCCATTTATTGATTATGAACCTAAAAATACTGAGCCAAAATTTCAAAGTGATGATTGGGATATTATTTCCGAGGAAGAATTATTAATGGAAGATTACGAAAAAATTAAGAATTAAATTCTCTCAGACTTTGTAAAACACCCCAGCGTAATCCTTTATCGCTTACTAACATTTTTTTAATTTTATACTTCTCCATAATTTTTTCACAAATAATACTTCCTGCTAATATTATTTCTGCTCTTTTAGAGTCTAATCCTTTTATTTTTTTTAAACCGTTTATTTGATTTTTAATAAACTGGTTTTTTAATTTTTTAACATCATCAATTGTTAATATAGATTTATGAATAATTTCTGTACAATATCTTTCAAGGCCTAGTTTAACTGAAGATAATGTGGTAATGGTTCCTGCAGTTCCTATTGCCGTATTTATATCATAAAAAGGAACTTTTTCTAATTGAGAATCAATAAATGATTCAAGTTTAATAACAAGATCATCATTAAATAAAGTCTTTTGTAAAAATAATTCTGTGCATCTTACAGACCCAATATTGATACTTTCAATGTGAATTATTTTTTCATTATTTAAAAAAATTAATTCAGTGCTTCCACCGCCGATATCAAAAATTAATGATATTTTAGATTTTAAATCAAATTCATTTAATGTCGCTTTCCTAACAAAGTTTGCTTCTTGAATTCCAGATATAACTTGAATTTTTATATCAAATTTATTTTTTATTATATCTATTATTTCCTGTCCATTTAATGCATCTCGCAAAGCACTTGTAGCAACACAATTAACATTTGTTATATTATTTCTTTTTAATAATTTTGATATAATTTGAAACCCTTGAATACATCTAATTATTGCATTATCAGAAATTAAATTAAATTCTGCAATTCCTTCACCAAGTTTAATTATTTGATAGTTTTCTTCACATATTTTAATATTTATTTTAGATATAATTGCAATAATCGTAATTAATGAATTTGTACCTAAATCTATTACTGCAACCGATTTATTCATTTTTTATTATATCTAAAATTATTTGTGCATTTTTTAAATCATCTAATCTAGTATTTAATAACAACTTTCTCTTTTCAATCATTTTTGAATCAAATGGTATTTCCATATATGTATTTATTTGGTTTTTAAATTCATTTTCAGAGTTACAAATTATACATAGCTCCTCTAATTCTGGAGTAGGAGAAATCATTTTTGAGTTTACAATACAGTGTCTCCCATTAAACAAACTATTAATTAATTTTAATTTGACTCCTGTTGCTTGTGATGTTGGTAATATGTTTATTTGAGCCGTTTGAATTAATAAACCCATTTCAGATTGATCAGGGTTATTAATAATTTTAATGTTTTTATTTTTATTTAAAGATAATTTTTTTGACGCATTTATTCCTGCAATGATCAATGGAATATCTAATGTGTTAAAAATATTATTAATTAAAAATTTAGCTGAATTTGTATTTTCACTTACATTAAAATTTCCATGGAATAGAACAAACTTTCCCTTACCCTTTAAACTTTTAATTTCATTATTTCCATGAAATGGTAAGACTGTTTTAATATTTTTATTAAATGCATTATAAAAATTTCTATCATTATCAGAAATGGAAAATATATAATTAAACTGTTCTAGCTTTTTCTCAAAAAATTTATATTTAATTGATTCTAAAAACAACCCTCCTTTTTTTATTATTCTATTTTCTGATATGGCTAATCTTTTTAAATATTCAGATTCAATATTATGAATTCGTAAATATTTTTCTCTATTTATAAAATCATCATGCATTGAAATAGAAGAGCTTTGTAAGCCATCAAAAAATATTGGATATTCATTTTTATTTAAATTATTAATTAATTTTTTTGATGTTCTTGATTCAACTAAAAATGGGTTTTTACTAAACAATTGTGTATTAATATTATTTATTCGTGGATAATAATATACCCTTTCGCAATATTCTTCTAATTCAATAGCCATAACTCTATCTGAATAAAAACAGTGAAGATATGTTTTACAACCTAATATTGAAAAAGCTTTAATTTTATAAAATATATCAATTGCTCCTCCGTAATTTGGAGGATATGGAATGTCTAAACTAATAAAGTTTATTTTCATTAATTAAATTTCATTACCTTTAAAAAAATTGACGCCTGTGAATCCCAAGTAAAATTTTGTTCAACTGTTTTTTTAATTTCATCTTTATTTTCCCATGATAAGAGTTTTGAAATTGCATTTAAATGTGACTCATAATTTGTTGGATTAACAGCTAAACCTAAATTATAATTTTCTGTATATTTTTTTAATTCTGGAAAATCGCTTGATATTGTTGGAATTCCAGCTAAACCATATTCAAATAATTTATTTGGCAAGGCTTGCATATAGCTTTGACTTATCGGCTGAATTAATGAGAATCCAATATCTGCCTGGTTTGTAATGCTTAATAATTCTTCATATGGTATATTGCCAATAAAAAAGGTTCTATTATGTACTTTTATTTTATCAGCTAATTTTTCAAGTTGAGTTTTATATTCTCCATCACCTATTATAACAGCAACACATTCTTTAAAATCTATTAATAAATTTATCATTTCGTCTATGCCTCTGCCTTTTTGAATGGCTCCTTGATAAATAAATATTTTATATTTAGGTGAAATATTAAACCGTTTCCGAATGTTAATATATGTTGTTTTAATTTGGTTGTTGGGTAAATTATATATTATTTCAATTTCTTTTTCACCATATCGATCAATTAAATAAGATTTATCTGATTTTGCAGTAACAATTACTTTATTTATTTTTTTATAAAAAACCCGTTCATACATCGACCAAAATAATTGTTTAAATGGTTTTTTTATTAACCCTGCTAGCTTCGAATAAAGTTCTCTAGAATCATAAATTTTAATACATTTTTGATTTTGATTAGCACAAACAGCCAATGAAAATAAATCTCCTGCTATAAATATATCGGGATTAATTGATTTTGACAAAGCTTGTACCTTGCAATGAAAATTCCAATATCGACGAATGCCATTATTTGATTTTGTATCAATATAATGAATATTAAAGATATCACTTTTAACAATCCCATCACTTTTTTCATTTAAAATGGTAACCTTAAACCCTGATTTACTCAATGTTTCCGCCATATTTAAAGACCTGGCATCATATTTTATATTACCAAGAAATGCAATAATTACAGATTTTTTAGTTTTCATTGTTTGTTAAATTTAATCGTCTAATAAATCTTATAAATTTATAAAATACTTTGGGGTAACCAAAAACGGTCATAAAATAGTAAAAAATATTTTTAATATTAAAAAAAGAAACAATATATGCCAATTTATAATTTTTTCGCGCTTCATTTAAATTATTTGCATTTTCCCATAAACGTGCAATTCTACGATAATGATCTGAAAGTGTATTATTTCCAACCTGATTTAATATTATATTTTTATGTTTTTCAACAATTATTTGGTAACCAATCGCTGATTTTTTATAATCTGAAGTTATACTATCATTTTGAATTTTCCAAGTAACTAAAACTTCATTTACATTGGAAAAACTAACCCCTTTTAAAAATAATTGAATTATAAAATCCCATTCTTGTGAAGAAATTAATTTTTCATTTATATAATTTTCTATATCTGGAATTGATTCTTTATGAATCAACATACATTGAAATAATGGGCCTGGACATATTAATATTTGATTCAATTCAGTTTTGGTATATTTCATTAGAGAGTGTTTAATTTTATTTTCACCTCTTACTTCCAAAAAATCACATAAAACTACAGGGGTTTTTAACTTTAAATATAAATCAAATTGTTTTTCTAATTTATTTTTATGATATAAATCATCAGAATCTAAAAATGCTAAAAAGACTCCGTTAGAAAGTTGTATTCCTTTTTTTCTAGCAATAGGAGATCCTTGGTTTGATGGTAATTTATAATAATAAATTCGTTTTTCATTAAAACTTGATACTAATTTTTCAGTTTCATCTATTGACCCATCATCTACAATTATTAATTCCCAATTTTTATATGATTGTAAAATTACACTTTCAATAGATTTTTTAATTGTATTTGCTCTATTAAATGTTGGCATAATAATTGAAATTAATGAATTTAACATTTATTCCTTTGCACAATTACCGCACCACTTAAAAAATAAATTATATAAATTAATATTGAAACCTGAATAGGAAAATTAAAGAGGGTGCTAGAAATATATATTATCATGCCAAATATAAAAAACCCAAAGATTAAGCTCCATTGAAATGGAATGTGGAATAACCTATTAGACCTAAAATAAAGAGGAATAATCATCAACCCAAATGAAATTGCCGTTGCAATTCCAGCCCCCATTGCGCCAAACTTAGGTATAAGTAAAATATTTAATATTATATTGATAAATGCACCAAACCCTCTGTATAGAGAGAGTAATTTTGTTTTACCCGAATAATAAATTCCAGGCATTAATAAATTATAAAACCCAAGAAAGATATAACCCAACATAATTATTGGAATAATTTGTGAGCCTTCCCAAAACTCTTTTCCAATAATATAAATATTAAAAATACGAATTTGAATTAACCTATCAATAAATAAAACAAAAAAGATCCACACTAAAAGCAAAAAAATTGTAAAATACAATGAAATTTTTGAAAATACAGAAGAGGCATCAATGTCATTTTCTTTTTTAAGAAAATAGGGATCCCACCCCAGTTGAAATCCATTTACTAAAAACAACATTAAGCTTCCAATTTTATAACTAGCACTATAAATTCCTACCGTTTCACTATTTGTCATCCATAGTAAAATATATCTATCAGACATATCCATAACAATTTTTAAAATAATTGCAGGAAATATAGGAAGTGCAAAACGAAGAAGTATTTTTAATTTTTTAGAGGAAAACTTTTTAAAATTGATATTTTGAAAGAGATAGGGAGATACAAGAATAAAAGTAATAACAGAGCCAGACAATGTTCCATATAATGCACCAACAACACCCATGTTATATTTTATAACAAGAACTAGATTAACACAAAAAGTAATAATAACACTGATCATTGCAATAAATAAATATCTATAAGATTGATTATTCGCTCTAATTATTATCATTGTTCTAAATGTAAATACATCAAAAAATAAAATTAATGAAGATATTTTTATATAATTAGAATATAATCCTCTTAATAATAATTGTGATATTGAATCTGAAAATATCCAAAGAATTCCTGAAATAATTATAGCTGAAAATGTCAATGAGGCATAAATAGAGGTACAAATTATCTCTTTATCTTCTCCTTTTTTAACATAATATTTTAATAATGCCGAATCAAGTCCATAACTATAAAAAACTTGTAAAAATGTAATAAAAGTAAAAACTAAGGCATAAACACCATATTCTTCTTTTGTGAGAATATTTGTAAATAATGGTAATAATAAAAATGATACTGCACGTATTGAAATGTAACCAATTCCATAAATTAAAGACTCTTTACCAAATTGTTTTAATGTTGACAAAATTGCCTGATGTTTTTAATTATTTGTGAAATAGTAATAATATTTATTTTATCTTTTTACGGTAAGCTCTTCTTAAGAACCCTGTCGCCCCAAATTGTTCTTTAAATTGGATTAAAGATTTATGCGGTGAAAGCGGGTTATTATTTAATGGTAATTGAGACACTCCAAAGTCTAGCCATTTATAATTTTCAGCTTTTGCCCAATTTATTGTCTCAACAATTAGGTGTGTCGCTGGCTGTTGTCCTGCATATTCATAATTAATCATATTATAAAAAATAATTACAACATCATTATTTGCAATAAAATTCAATGTCCCACCAATAGCGGTGTTATTTTTATACAGCATCAATAATTTTATTTTTTCAGGAAATCGCTTATATAATAATTTTAACTCTTCTAAAGAGTGTGTTGGTGTAATCTTATGTTTCTTTTTATTTTTTAATAAAATTGGATAAAACTGATCAAAGTCATTATTCCACTCTAAATTATAACAATCATTTAATGGTTTTTTTATATATCTTTTTTTTCTTTTATGAATTCTTTTAAGAGGGGAGCCAATTAAATTAATTGCAGAAGAAATATAAATTTCATCCGTTGAGTAATTATTCCACTTTAAGGAATACTCAATTGTTTCATCATATTTTTTTCCATAAATTGAAGGGGGTTGAATTAAAAAAACTTCATTAATTAATGTAGATTTTAAATAATTCTCAAAACTAGCTATTACAGATTCAACCAAATCAAATGAATATTTATTAAACACAAAACCACCATAACTCGCACCTGGGTGTGAATGAAGAATTATATTATTATTATTGATTTTTTTTTCAGAAGCAGAGAATACCGCAATTAATTGATTTTTTTTATAAAACATCAAGGAATGGTCAATAAATTTTCGACCAATATGATATGTTAAGAAATCTCTTTCATGGAAAATTGTTCCATTATCCGATGATTTGATAAATTTATCCCATTCCTTTTTTAAGGAAATTTCATATTTTCTTATTGTAATTATCATTTATTCTGTGGTTCGCCTGTTTGTAAATTACCCTGTTTCCAATTTGATAATGAATGATAATGTTCCAAATATTTTTATTATTTATCAAACCAAAATTTAAAAGGAATTTTTATTATGAGTACAATAAATAAAGTTATAGCACGACAAATCCTTGATTCTCGAGGAAATCCAACGGTTGAAGTTGATGTGATATTGAAAAATAATACAATTGGTCGGTTTGCAGTTCCTAGCGGGGCATCTACAGGTGAATATGAAGCACACGAGCTTCGCGATGGGGGAAACAATTTCATGGGTAAGGGGGTGCAATCAGCTGTTGACAATATCCACAATATAATTGCCCCTCAATTATTAGGATTAGATGTATCAAACCAAGAAGAAATTGATCGAAAAATGATAGGTTTAGATGGCACTGAAAATAAATCTAACCTAGGAGCAAATGCAATTTTAGGAGTTTCTTTAGCCTGTGCACGTGCTAATGCTAATTCCAACCACCAATTTTTATTTGAATATATTTCACCAATATTCAAAAGTGAATTTCTACTACCTGTTCCAATGATGAATATAATTAATGGTGGACAACATGCAGATAATAAAGTTGATATACAAGAGTTTATGATTTACCCATTAGGAGCAAACTCATTTTCTCATAGTTTACAAATTGGAAATGAAATTTTTCATAATCTAAAATCAGTTCTTAAATCTAAAGGATTGAATACTGCCGTGGGAGATGAAGGAGGGTTTGCGCCAGATTTAAAATCTAATGAAGAAGCCATTGAGGTGATAATAAAAGCTGTAAAACAAGCTGGATACCAAATGGAAAAAGATGTATTTTTATCTTTAGATGTTGCCGCAAGTGAATTATATAACCCCGATACAAAAAAATATCATCTTGAATCTGATGATGAAGCATATAATTCAACTGAAATGATAGATTATTTAATTGGGCTTTCAAAAAAATATCCAATTATATCAATTGAAGACGGATTAGATGAAAATGACTGGAGTGGCTGGGAAGAATTAACAAAAAAAATTGGTGAGAATGTTCAAATTGTAGGAGACGACCTAACTGTCACTAATCCAAAAAAGCTAAAAAAAGCCATCAATAATAATTCTATTAACGCTATTCTAATAAAATTGAACCAAATTGGAACATTAACTGAAACATTAGAAACAATAAGAATAGCTAAAAATGCAAATTATGGATCTGTTATTTCTCATCGTTCAGGGGAAACAGAAGATACAACAATTGCTGATTTGGCAGTAGGTACAGGTGTTGGGCAAATAAAAACGGGTTCTCTCTCTAGAACAGATAGAATTGCAAAATATAATCAATTATTAAGAATTGAAGAAAAACTAGGCAAACGTGCTATATTTGCAACGATGGAAATGTTAGGATTTAACAAATAATGGCTCGAAAAGTGAAAAATATAAATGATACAAATTGGTCACTATTAATTTGGTCATCAGCATTTATGTTTTTTATAATTCATTTAGTTTTTAATGATTTAGGGTTAGTAAAAATGTTTGAATTAAAATCTAAACGGAATGAGCTTATAGCAGAAATTCAAAAGTTAGAACTAGAAATAATAGAGCAAACTGAAACATCAAACAGACTAAAATATGATTATGAATATATTGAGAATATTGCTCGAAAACGATTTAGAATGGTTAAAAAAGGAGAGAAAGTTTATAGAGTACGAGACGAACGAACTATAAAATAAAAAACGTAAAAATAAATGAAAAATGTCCTTATTACCCTAGTATTAGGAGTAATAAACTCTGTTATACAGGCTGCGTTTGAACCAATTCTATTTAATCCTAAAATAGAAAATATAACAGCCTATAATAATACAATCAAAATAACAGGGTTTACCTCTACTCCATTTAATTTCAATTCACTGAATTCTAATTATTTAATTGCTGAATTAAATTTAAAAAAACATTCATTCCTAATAAATTCAAATAAATTAGGCGGCTCCATATATTCTGAAAATCAAATTTCTTTTCACTATAAAGCACCACCAAAATTTCTATATAGGTCTATTGTTGGAATTAATTATTACCAAATTCTTATAAAAAATTACGGCTCTGCAAATTTAATTACAGCAGATATAGGCCTTTCTTTCCACCTAAAGCCAAATTTAAAATCCGCTGTTTTATTTCAAAATATTTTAAAAAATACAGCAAGTATTATCCACGATGAGATATCAAGTAATATAATATTTATAATTAATGACAGGGTGTTGCCATCTTTACAAATTAATTATCAATTACATCGATTAGGTGGACGCTATAATTTGAATTTATTTTCAATTGATTGGGCAGTCTTAAAAACCATTCAAGTCGGTGCAGGATATGAAACATATACACAAAGTTTAAAATTTTCTTCACACATTAAAACAAAACATTTTTCAATGTTTATTGAAAATATTATTCATCCAACCTTAGGGGTTTCAAAAATTATAGGCTTTGAAATTATCTACTAAAATATTATTAATTATTTTAATTTCTTCTTTTGGAATTTCCGAAATAATTTTTCCAACTGAAGAGTCTCGTCATGAAAATGAAATACTTTGGGATAACCAATTCCAAACTGGAAAATTAAAAATTTATTCAAATTATATTTCATCAAATGCAATCAATAAATTTTATACTCGATATTTTAGAGAAAACAATGAAACCTCTTATGGGATAAGAATTGGTGATTATATTAATCAGTCGCCGCCTGTAATTGAGCGATATTTTTTTAAATTGAATTATTCACTATTCTTTCTACAAATTGGCTCATATAATATTAATACAGGAAAAGGATTATCTTTTGGTTCTGAATATGGTTCTTCATTTCAGGTTGAGTCCGTAAATCAGCTTGCAAAAAATAATTGGGGGTTTAAATCAAATTTATCATCTATTATATCTGAGGAAACAAACGCAATATTAATAGGGTTAAATTATAAGAATATAAATAGTTATTTACTTGGTGATGATAATTTAAATAAAAATTATTTTTTTCTTAAAAGTAATTTCTCTCCTTTTATTATAAATATAATTAAACCATTGTTTATTAATAAAATTGCAATAAATACGCAATTTAAAAACAATACTTTTGATATTAATTCTGAAGTATTAGATCAATCTTTTGTTTTATCTTTTTTAAAAAAGGGACAATTACTTGATTTATTTTTTCATTATCGACATTATCAACCTAATTTTATTTCATTTAAGGGAAAACACTTTCATCGGTTAAATACAGAAATGGGAGAAGCTGGCATCATTTCTTCTTTAACAAGAAAATCAAAGCATATAAAATATTCTATTGGTCTTGAAATTTATAAACCTATTAAATTTATAGAACACAATGAAAGGCATGCCTTTACTCGGTTTTATTTTTATTTAATTACAAAGAGCTATCCAAATAATCTTGGAATTGACTGGGAGCAACGATTATTCAATGAAGATCAAGAGTACATTGAAAATGAATTAATTTTTAATGAAAATCGAGATATAAGAATGAATCGTTGGGGTACATTTGCAAAATTTAATAATAATTTGATATTTAAACTTCAGGCAATTCAATTAATAAATGATAAAAGTCATGAATTTTCTTATAGTTATTCTATTCGACAAAAAAATATAAATTTTTTTGTTTTAAATATAAATTTAGGAGCAACAAAATATAATGTACCAGATTGGTCGCTAAGAACATATGATTACGAACCCGGATTGCCAGGAGAATTTAGGTTAAAATCACGCAATGGTAATGGAATTTCTTTATTTTCTGTAGTTACTTTTATTATTTCAAATGAATCAAAGTTACACTTTAGAATGAGCATTGAAAGGAAAAATGGTGAAGAAATAAAAACTGAATTTGGATTGCAGTTGAATATTGGATACTGACCTAATAAAAGAATAAATTTTGACCTATTATGAAACACTATTTTAATACATTTAAATTTATAATTGTATTGTTTTTCCAACTAACCGTTCTATTTGGAGAATCTGCAATTATTAAAAACATTACCCTGCCTGTTTTTCGAATTAACGGTAATCCATATATTAAAGTTGCAGACCTAACACCCTTGCCTGGTATTTCTTCTACATTAAATGAATATGAATCTTTGGATATTGATTTTTTAGGTGCTAAAATTAATCTTAATAATGGTGGATCATATTTCAGAATAAACAATGAATTATACCATATGCCATTATGGGTGGAAATTAAAGATAAAGATTTTTTTATTCCATATCATGGTTTTTTTAGAGTATTAGAACAATTGGGTTTAGTTAATTCTTCCCTTGATCCAGCAATAGATATTGTTTCAATGGAATTAATAAGATATAATATTACAAAACTTTCTTTTGATCAAAAAACAAATGGTTGCTCAATTAGAGTTCATAATATTGGAGCATTTAATTTAAGTTCCATTTCTTCTACACTTGTAAAAAAACCAGGAGAATGGTTAAGCCTTACAATTCCAGGGGGACGAATTAATTCAAAGGTAATTGAAAATTCTAAAATAATGGGCCCAATTAAAAAAGTTCGCACAACTCAATTGGCTGAAAGTGCACAATTATCTCTTCAATTAAAACAAGCGGTTGATGATGTAGATATTCGAATTGATGAAACAACCAATGATTTATTAATAATTATTAGAGTTGATCATTCAGAAAATGCAGAACGCATTAAAGAAATTAGAAAAAAATGGCTATTAGATACGATTGTTATTGATCCGGGGCATGGTGGCAAAGATCCCGGAACATTGGGGCAAAAAGGGACAAAAGAAAAAGATATTGTTCTTGATATTTCAATGAGGCTTGGAAAGTTAATTGAAAAAGAAATGGGGGTTAAGGTGATTTATACCCGCACAACCGATGTTTTCATTCCTCTGTGGAAACGAACAAAAATTGCAAATGAGTCTGGGGGCAAGGTCTTTATAAGTATCCATGCAAATTCAACATCGAACCATAATGTTAGAGGTTTTGAAACCTATTTACTTCGAACAGGAAAATCAAAGGATGCAATTGATGTTGCTCAGCGGGAAAACTCTGTGATTACACTTGAAGAAAAAAACCACCCCTATCGCGACTTTTCTTCAGAAAGTTTAATTTTAGCAACAATGGCTCAAAATGTATATATAAAAGAAAGTGAATTTTTTGCAAGTGTTATTCAAGAAGAATTAGAAAGTGCAATAGGCGCAAATAACAGAGGGGTTAAACAGGCAGGATTTCAAGTTTTAGTTGGAGCATCGATGCCAAATGTGCTAATTGAAACAGGGTTTTTAAGTAATTCAAAAGAAGAAAGAAATTTTAATAAAAAGGGTTACCGCAAAAAAATTGCTCGAGGGATATTTAATGCTTTAGTTGAGTTTAAAGATAAATATGAAAACGCTGTAATTAATGAATAAATTTTCAAATTCTCCAATAGGAATTTTTGATAGTGGGCTTGGGGGATTAACGGTTTTACAAGATCTTGAAAAAAGCCTTCCAAATGAATCTTTTATTTATTTTGGTGATACTGCTCGAGTACCTTACGGAAATAAAAGCTCTAAAACTGTTATTCAATATTCTAACCAAATTGTTCAATTTTTACAATCTCATCATGTTAAAATGATTGTAATTGCGTGTAATACAAGCTCTGCCCTTGCATTAAAAACACTAAAAACTAAATTTAATTTACCTATGTTTGATGTAATTAAACCTGCGGTAATGATGGCTGAAAAAGTTAGCCTAACCAATACAATCATTGTTTTAGGTACAAGAGCAACAATTGACTCTTGTGCATATTCAAAAACATTTTCAGAGATTAATAGTAAAAAAGCTATTATTGAAAAAGCATGTCCATTATTTGTTCCTATTATTGAAGAGGGTTTATTGTCGGGGAAAATTACCGATGAAATTATTCAATTATATTTAGCTGAAATAACAAAAATTAATTTTAGTCAAATTATTTTGGGATGTACTCATTATCCAATGATTAAAAAAAATATTCAACAGTTTTTAGGAGAAAAGAAAAAATTAATTACTTCTGGTGATGCATTAACACCCGTTATAAAACAGTTTTTAATTAATAATAATTTATCTTCATGTTCCAAAAAAAAAGAAACTCAATTTTTTATTACTGATTTACCTCAAAAATTTCAAGAACTTGGAAGTCGTTTTTTAGGGAAAAAGCTTAATAATATTTCACATATCAGTAATTTCTAATGGATATACATGATTTTTTAAAATCATTAAACCCTGGAAAAATAAAATTGGGGCATAATAGAACAATTGCATTAATGTCTGAATGCAATAATCCTCAAAAAGGACTAAATGTTATTCAAATAGCTGGGACGAATGGAAAGGGGTCTGTCTGTGCAATTTTAGAAAACATTTATCGAAAGGCGGGTTATAAAACAGGGCTATTTACTTCTCCCCATTTAAATAAATTAAATGAACGAATCCGGGTTAATGGGTTTGCAATAAATGACCAAGAAATATTCAACTTTCTACACAAATATGGTAGGGGGGTAATTAGAACAGACGCCTCTTTTTTTGAAACACTTACCGCTATTGCTTTTTGGTTTTTTAAAAAAAAACAAGTTGATATAGCAATTATGGAAACAGGGCTTGGAGGAAGACTAGATAGTGTTACAATTTGCGAACCTATTGCAACAGGAATTACCAAAATTTCTTTAGATCATGTAGAAATTTTAGGAGACACTCTAAAAAAAATTGCTTATGAAAAAGCGGGAATAATGAAAAAAAATATTCCCTGTTTTACAGTAGAACAAAATATTGATGTAATGTCTGTTCTTAAAAATTTTGCACAAAATATAAGCTGTCCACTAGAAATTACTAAACCACATTCAAGCTTATCTATTGCTTTACATGGTAACCATCAAAATGAAAACACGGGTTTAGCCTTAAATATAATTGAAGAATTAGATCAATTTAATATCGATGAAGAACATATTTCTAATGCAATTGAATCTATAAATTGGTTCGGTCGATATCAAATATTATCAGATAAACCGAAAATAATATTTGATGTCGGTCATAATACAGATGGTATTTCCGCTTTTTTGAATACTTTTTCTAAAGAAAAAGTAACAGGGCGAAAATTTCTTTTAATAGCACTCCAAGGTCGAAAAAATATTTCTTCAATTTCACACCAACTCACAAAACAATTTAATACTATTTTTTGTGCCGAAATTAAAATAAAAAACTTTATGAAAGCAAAAGACCTTTTTGATAATCTTGGGAAAAAAAGTAATTTAAAAGTAATAAATCAATTAACTATACCTTTTTTTGATCATTTTATTAAGCAATTAATGCCTGAAGATTGCCTTTGTATAGTCGGTACACATTATTTTGGAGAATTAATTTCAAAAAAGTTTAAAATCTCTTTTGACAATTTATAAAATTGTCCTAATTTTTATAGACGGGACATTTCTATAATTGCTCCCCTAAATGATAGATCCTTTCACTCTATTTCACATAATTTCAAAACAAACAATAAATATTCAATAGGAAAATTATGAATATTGCACAATTACAACGCAAAACAATGCGTGATTTAAGGAAAATTGCTGAAGATATTGGCGCTTCGGATTTTGCTGGATTACGAAAAAATGAGCTCATAAAATATATTCTTGAAAAGCAGGCAAAAAATAAAGGTAATATTTTTGCAACAGGAGTATTGGAAATTCTTTCTGATGGTTATGGTTTTTTACGATCTCATAATTATAGCTATCTACCAAGCCCTGATGATATATATGTATCACACTCTCAAATTAAACGGTTTAAGTTAAAAACAGGGCACACAATTGCAGGACAGGTTCGACCACCCAAAGAAAAGGAGCGGTTTTTTGCTCTTCTTAAAGTTGAGTCGGTAAATGACAAAGCTCCTGATGAAATACGAATGAATATTCCTTTTGAAAATCTAACACCGCTATTTCCAGAAGAAATGATGAAATTAGAAACCCGCTCACGAGAGTTTTCCTCTCGTGTAATTGATTTAATTTCACCCGTAGGTAAAGGACAAAGGGGGCTAATTGTTGCTGCACCAAAAACGGGTAAAACCATGCTTTTGCAAAAAATTGCGAATTCAATTACAGAAAATCACCCCGATACAAAATTAATTATTTTATTAATTGATGAGAGGCCTGAAGAAGTTACAGAATTACAAAGAAGTGTAGAGGCTGAAGTTGTTGCATCTACATTTGATGAACCACCAGAAAGACATGTAAATGTATCTGAAATGGTAATTGAAAAAGCCAAACGAATGGTAGAATCTGGTGATGATGTAGTTATTTTATTAGACTCTATTACTCGACTTGCAAGAGCTCACAATACCGTAATCCCTCATAGTGGGAAAATTTTATCCGGTGGTGTTGACTCAAAAGCATTGCACAAACCAAAACGGTTTTTTGGTGCAGCTCGAAATATTGAAGGTGAGGGTAGTTTAACGATCATTGCAACTGCATTGGTAGATACGGGTAGCCGAATGGATGAAGTCATTTTTGAAGAATTTAAAGGAACGGGGAATATGGAACTTGTTTTAGACCGTTCAATAAGTGATCGTCGAATTTGGCCTGCAATTGATCTTTTAAAATCAGGAACTCGTCGAGATGATAAATTAATTAGTAAAAAAGATTTATCTCGAACTTGGATATTACGAAACCTTCTTGCAGATATGTCCTCAGTGAAAGCCATTGAATTTTTATTAGAAGCATTAAATAGAACCAAAAGTAATAGGGAATTTTTAGACTCTATGAGTTCATAAAGAAATAAATTTCCCGAACAAGGAACCCATTCCTTTAATTATATTGATAAAAAGTTTTATATTTGCCCCCGAAATTAATGGAACTTTTTCCCATTTTAACCATATCATCGAGCTAAATTAAAATTTAAAAGAAAGGAGGAATACTTGGTACGAATCGAAAACTTAGTTAAAAATTATGGCGAAGTTAAAGCGGTTAGATCAATCAACTTCACCGCAAATAAAGGCGAAATCCTCGGCTTTTTAGGGTCAAATGGAGCTGGTAAATCAACAACTCTCAAAATGGTATCTGGATACCTTGCCCCGACAGCTGGAAATGTTTATATTAACGATTTAAATATTTTAGACAACTCTCTTGAAATCAGACAGCAAATTGGGTATTTGCCCGAACTAAACCCTTTATGGGGTGAAATGGTTGTTTATGATGTCCTTCAATTTACAGCACGAATTTATGATATTGTTGGGCGAAAGTTTGAAAAAGCTTTAGACAGAGTAATTGATCAATGTGGGTTAAATGGCATTCTTCATAAGAAAATTTCAGCATGTTCTAAAGGTTATAAACAGCGGGTTGGATTGGCTATGGCTATTATTCACGACCCAAAAATTTTAATTTTAGATGAACCCGTAAACGGATTAGACCCAAACCAAATTGTTGAAATTAGAGAATTAATTCGAAATCTTGGGCGAGATAAAACAATTATTATTTCAAGTCATATTCTTCAAGAGATACAGGCGACAGCTGATCGCATTGTTGTAATAAACCAAGGTCAAATAGTTGCAGATGGCACAAATGAAGAATTAATGGCATCTATAAAAGGAAATACACTCCTAACTCTGGAAACAAAAAACAGTACTATGGAAAGCATTGAATCTCTTTCTACCCAGCTTAGCAATATTTCAATAAAAGATGTTTCTGACAATGGCGATAATCATATTATTCAAATTGAATATGCTGCTGAATTAGACCCAAGAGAAGATATCTTTAAATATGCAATTCAATCAAAATGGTCAATCTTAGAAATGAGTGTTTATAAAACAAATCTCGAAGATGTCTTTAGATCTTTAACAGGAAAGGAGGCTGTAGGTGCGTAATAAAAATTTCTCAAATATTCGAGCAATTTATAATCGTGAACTACAATCTGCATTTAATAGTCCCATGGCATATATTTTTCTTTTCGTATTTGCAGTTGTAAGTGGATATTTTTTCACAAGTCCATTTTTTCTAATTGGACAATCTGATCTTCGGGGATTATTTTCAATTATACCTCTTTTATACATAATTCTAATACCTGCTATCACAATGGGGATGGTTTCTAGAGATTGGAATATTGGAACGATGGAAATAATGACAACGCTACCAATTACAGATTATGAATATATAATTGGTAAATTTTTATCCGCAATTACAATTATTGTAACCAGTTTGGGGTTTACTATAATCCATGTATTTACAGTTTATCGTTTCGGAACTGAAATTGATACAGGGGCAATTCTCTGTGGGTATTTTGGGCTCATTCTTTTAGGCACTTTTTATTCCTCAATTGGGATTTTCGCAAGTAGCTTGACCGATAATCAAGTATATGCATTGCTTTCAAGTTTTGGAATTGTGTTATTGTTTTTTATGATGGATAAAGTATTGATTTTTGTTCCTTCTGCAACTCTTGCTAGTTTATTACAATACATGAGTGTAGATTTTCATTTATCAAACATTTCAAGAGGTGTATTAGATACACGAAATATTATTTACTTTTTATCGATGAGCTTTTTATTTATTAATCTATCGGTAAGATCATTAGAGTCAAGAAGGTGGAGATAAGATAATGAAAGTAGAAAATAAAAATAATTTTGCGATTTATCTTGGTGTATTAATAGTAGCCATATTTCTTTTGAACTACATTTCAAGAAGTTATTATGGTCGGTTTGATTTAACAGATACTCAAATGTTTACAATTTCAGAATCGAGTAAAACAGTTTTAGAAAATATTGATGATTTATTAATTATGAGAGCATATTTTTCTGAAGACCTGGGAAGTGAACTTGGAAATAATAAGCGGTATCTTCAAGATTTACTAGAAGAATATCGTGCCGTAAATAATGAATATATTGATTTTGAATTTTTCACTTCAGATGATTCTGAAGAGTTTAAAACAGAAGCCCAAAAATCAGGAATTCATCCTGTTCAATTAAATGTGATTGAAAATGACAAAATGGAAATAAAACAAGTTTTCATGGGTATGGTCATTATGTACGGAGATAAAAAAGAAAGTATCCCTGTTATTCAAACAACAACAGGTCTTGAGTATACAATTACATCGGCAATTAAAAAACTGATTAATGTTAATAAAGAAACAGTTGGCTTGGCTTCTTTGGGTGCTCCAAACCCTCAGTCAAAAAATCAAAGCATTTCTGAATTATTAAGGCAAACCTATGATATAATGCCTGTGAATCTAGATGCGCCGGTACCACAAAATATAAGTGTTTTAATTTTAAGTGATGTAGCCGATTCATTAACAAACAGCCAATATTCTAATTTAGATAACTATTTAGCAATGGGAGGAAGTTTGTTCTTGGCGCAAAATAGAATAAAAACAGATATTCAAGCTCAGTCAGCTCAACCAATTCCTTCAAATTTATTTACACTGTTAGAAAACTATGGTGTATCAATTAATGAAAACCTGGTCCTTGATAAAAACTGCGGTCAAGTTACAATTAGCCAAAACCAAGGATTTTTTAGAATGAATTCAGCTAAGGATTATCCTTTTTTCCCAAAAATTACTAATTTTTCAGAAGAACAAATTGTTGTTAGTGGGTTAGAAATGATTCAAGTTTTATTTCCAAGCGAAGTAAATGCTTATGTTGATACATTAGGGTTTGGTATTGGGTCATTTACACCATTATTTATCACTTCCTCACAATCAACTACAATGGAAGAGTTTTTTAATTTGACACCTATTGACAATCCATCATTTAGGAGCTTAAACGAGGGTTCATTTAATGTCGCCGCATTAGCTACTTATCAAAATAATGAATCAGGATTAGAAAGTAAAATTATTATAGTTGCAGATTCTCGGTTTATTTCTGACGACGGTGGTGGGAGGATGCCCGAAAATTTAACTTTTGCATTAAATTCTGTTGATTATATGGTTGGTGATAGTGATTTAATTGCATTGCGTTCGAGAGAAATTACAACTCGTCCTTTAAATGCAGACGCTCAAGATGTGGGAGTTAAGTCTTTTTGGAAAAAATTAAATTATTTTCTTCCTGCATTATTAATTTTATTATTTGCATTCTTTAAATCAAGGTCAGAAAAAGCAAGAACACATAAATTGGAGTATATGTATGAATAATCCCTTAAAAAATGTAGTAATAATAGCTGTTATTTTGGTTGGATTATATTTTTTAACGAATTATAATCAAAATGCCAATTTAACAAAACAGGATGTTATTTTTTCCGGTAATAAATCTGATATTATAAAAGTATTAATTCAGTCTGGTGAAAGTGCAATCCAATTAGAAAAGCAAGATTCTATATGGAGTATTGCAGGAATAGATACACTGGTTATTCGACAAAACCGAATAGACGATTTATTTGATAAAGTATTAGAAGTTAAACGAACAACCATTCGATCTAAAAAAGAATCTAATTGGATAAACTATTCCGTAGATGACTCTACGGGAACTCACCTTATTTTATTAGATGAGTCAGATAATACAATTGGTTATTTTGTATTTGGTAGATCAAAATCTGACTGGGCACATAATTTTGTTCGATTAAGAAATAAAAATGAAAACAAGGATGTATTAAAAAATGTATATGAAACAAGTGAAAGCGTAATTCACCATTTAAATACATCTGAAACATATTGGGGAGAAAAACCCAAAGAACCAGAATTAATCTCAACCGAAGTAGATTCTCTCGGTGTTTAATTGAAATAATTTGGAGTAATTTTGAAAATATTAATTCCGCCAAGCGAAGGTAAGGCAAATATTAAAAAGCCAATGGATATTAAATTTGGCGATACCAATTTTGAATATATAGATGATGTTAAAATGGTAATTCGATTATTAAGCTTAATTGGAAATAATGAGATTAGGTCTATCTATGGAACTTCTCAAGAAAAAGCTGAAATTTTTCATCGTCAAAACCAAGATGCACTTAATAGTCGTGTTTGCCATGCAATTGATCGCTACACAGGCGTTGTATATGATCATATAGATTGGGCAACACTACCAGAACATGCCCGCAACTATATGGATGAACATATTCGTATTTTTTCTGGATTATTTGGACTTGTTACTCCCAAAACGCTTATTCCAAATTATAAACTTAAAATGAATGTACATTCTATTCAATATTTTTGGAAACCCCGATTAACTGAAATATTAAAAAAAGAAGATCTCGTAATTGATTTACTTCCACAGGTGCACCGAAAATCATATATTAAAAAAGATGTAAATGTGGTTGAGGTTGAATTTTTGATTCTGAATAAAAAATTAGGTAAAAAAGTTACTGCAGGTCATTATGGAAAAGCTGTAAAAGGTGAATTTATTCGTTTTATTGCACTAAATAAAATTAATACTATTGATGCTTTTTCAGGGTTTTCCTATGAAGGCTTTGAATGGGACGGTGAATCATTCCTAAAAGAGGTTGATGAATAAACTTTCCTTTTATTCTATTCAGCTATATTGATGTAAATTATCAATAGTAGTAATACAAATTTAATGGTGGCTGTAGTTCAGCTGGTTAGAGCACCGGATTGTGATTCCGGTTGTCGTGGGTTCGAATCCCATCAGCCACCCCAAGCCTCTTCTGTTGAAGGGGCTTTTTATTTATCATTTAAAACGAACAAAAGATAATTTTTATGAATTTACTTCAAAATATTAAACCAACATTATTAATGGGTCCAGGCCCTTCTTCGGTATCTCCACGCGTTTATGAAGCACTTAAAACGCCAACCATTGGGCATTTAGACCCTCGGTTTATTGACGTTATGGATGGAATTAAGTCTATGTTAAAAACTCTATTCCTAACTGAAAATGAATTTTGTACAGCTGTTTCTGGAACTGGCTCGGCAGCAATGGAGTCTTGTTTTGTTAATCTTATAAACCCTGGTGATAAAGTTCTCATTGTTCAAAATGGTTATTTTAGCATGAGAATGGAAAATATGTGCTCTAGGCTTGGTGCAAATATTGATGTTTTAAAGTTTGACTGGGGGTTTCCAGCAGATCCTAAAATTGTTGGTGAAAAAATAAATGAAAACAATTATGATATTGTAGCTGTTGTTCATGCAGAAACTTCTACGGGAGTCAGAAATCCAATAGAAGAAATTTCTAAATTTATTTCAAATGATACCTTGTATATCGTTGATGCTGTAACAAGTTTTGGTACAATAGAGTTAAATGTTGATAAATGGAACATTGATGCTGTATATAGTTGTTCTCAAAAAGGGCTTTCATGTCCTCCTGGAGCTTCACCTGTTTCATTTTCAAATAAAGCAATTCAGAAAATGAAGTCAAGAAAAAAACAAATCCCAAATTGGTATTTAGATATGACTGAATTAATTAAATATTGGGATGGGGAAAAAAGAGCCTATCATCATACCGCTCCTATAAATATGATGTATGCACTTTATCAAGGTCTTTCAGACGTTACTACTGAAGGAATTGAAAGCACAATAACTCGACACCAAGAAGTTCATTTATATTTAGTAGATGGATTAAAAAAATTAGGGCTTGAGTTTTTAGTTGAGAAAAAGTATCGTCTTCCATCTCTAAATTCGGTTTTAATTCCAAAAGGGGTAGATGATGCAAAAATTAGAACCTCACTTTTAAATGAATATCAAATAGAAATTGGGGCCGGCTTAGGGCCGTTTGCTGGAAAAATTTGGCGAATTGGCCTAATGGGTTATTCTGCACACAAAGACAATGTAGATAGGCTGTTAAGTGCTTTAAGTGAAGTTTTATAGTAGTGGTATTATAAAAATTAATTAATTTGAAGCTAATTTTTTTAACCCTGGTGATTATTTTTTTATTTGGCTGTGATAAGGCTGAAAAAGTTAGAAAAGAACAAATAATTAAAATTAACCCAACCACAATAGAGCATTCTCCTCCTGCTCAAAAATTAATTATTTCAGCACACTATCTCGCAATTGGTTATTTTGATGATAAAAATAATCTCAAAAAAATAGATCGATTTTTAAATGGAAAACTATTGAAATAGGTTTATTCATTTTCTCCAAAAATTGTAACAATCAGCTTTCTGTTTCCACCATGATTACGATGCTCACAAAGATATATCCCTTGCCATGTTCCTAAGTTTAATTTTCCATTTGTAATTGGAATTTGAATACTTGACCCTAAAATACTTGCCTTTAAATGTGCTGGCATATCATCAGATCCTTCAAATGTATGTTGATAATAGGTTTGATTTTCAGGTACCATTTTATTAAAATGAGATTCAAAATCTAACCGTACCGTTGAATCTGCATCTTCATTAATTGTTAATGAAGCGGATGTGTGTTTAATGAATACATTGATTAATCCAGTTTTTATGGATTTAATTTCTGGAATTTCTATTAAAATATCATCTGTAATTAAATGAAACCCTCTTGGTTTTGCTAAAATGTGAAACTCTTTTTGAATCCACATTAAGTTCTATTTCCTCCTTTTGACTCGAAGGCTCGCTTCCTACATAGCTCTGGAACTCCAAACCATTTAATTATAACATCGCTTACTCTTGGGAAAATTTGACCAATTGCCAAAAGAGGGCGAATAGGACCGCTATTTACAATAATTTCTTTTTTACCTTTTGTAATTGCATCAATTACCGCTTTCCCAACTAATTGAGGTGCAGATTCTCCTAATAAAGCCGGCGGGGCATAGCCTCCATCTTTAAACATTCCAGTATCGGCAATATAGCCTGGGCAAATAGCTGTCACTCCAACTTCAAACTCTTTTAATTCTTGATCTAGTGCATCGCTCCATAAAATTAACCCTGCTTTGGTTGATGAATATATTCCATTATATATCACTCCTTTTTTTCCTGCAAGAGATGCAATATTAACTATATTTCCTTTGTTGGCTTTTATTTTAGGAATTAATAACCGTGTTAATTCCATTGGACCAAGTAAATTAACATTCACAATTTTTTGAATATCATCTAATTTATAGTCTTCAAAGCTCCTATAAATTTCTATTCCTGCATTATTAATCAAATAATCAATTTCTTTATCCATTAATTGATTTGTTAAATTATATAATTTTGAAGTTTCCGACAAATCAAATTGAAGATATTCAAAGTTGCCTAAATTGCTTTTTACTATTTCTTTTGTATTCTCTAACCCCTCTTTATTCCGCGCAACTCCTATTACATTTATACCTTTTTCTGTAAGCGAATTTATAATATGTACACCAATTCCCCTAGATGCACCTGTAACTAATGCAATTTTTCCATTTAAGTTTTTCATAATGCTCTCTTTTAGCTGTAAAATTAAAGCCGAAATTTAACTGGAATTATCGTTATGACAAAACACCGACAAACAGTTGCGGTAAATGAATTTGTATTAAGACAAGTTGAAGGGTCTGGAAAAACATTCAGCCTCGATTTAACTTTTCAAGAAATTGCTGAATATGCGGAAAGCCAACTCTATAATAATCCTGACTCAATTATTGATGGATATAGAGATGGGGTAATTCTTATAAAATGTGAACCCTTAATGAATAAACATTTCTATTCACCCTTGGTAAAAATAGATGAACATACTGTTTTAGAGGCCATAATGACAAAAAGAAGAGAGCAAGAAAAACCATATATTCAAATTAGAGCATTGTCTGGGAATTTATTACCGACTGGACGAGTAGATTTAATTTTATACCACCATGATGTTTTGGCAGAAACAAATGAACAGTCAACAAATGCAGATTGGGAATTAATTTCAATCCAAGCTGTACCCTTAGGAATTAAAAAATTACCAATGGGACCCATAACAATGATGCGAAATCAGCTTGAATTACCAGGAGGTACTTCTGCAAATTACTCTTCCAATGAATGGGCGGAATCAATTAATTTTTGGCAACAGTATGCTTTTTTAAAACCAACTAAATAAAGGAAATTATGTTTTCATTTGAACATTTTATAACACTCGGATTTCTAATTCTATTACAAGCTGTTTTAGGATTTGATAATTTACTATATATTTCATTAGAGTCTAAACGAGCTCCTGCCTCTGAACAGGCAAAAGTTAGAAAGTTAGGAATTGGAATTGCTGTTATTTTACGGATCGTGCTCCTTTTTGTTTTAACTCAAATAATTGGATATTTTCAAAATCCTTTATTTGGAATAAATATTGGACATATTATTAGTTGTGAATTTAACCTGCATAGTTTAATTGTATTGTTTGGTGGCGGGTTTATACTCTATACTGCCATAAAAGAAATTTTCCACATGTTATTGTTAGATGAAAATGAAACAGCTGAGGGTGGCGGATCTTCAGCAAATAAAATTATTTTATTAATTGTGGCAATGAACCTTGTTTTTTCTTTTGATTCAATTTTAAGTGCAATGGCATTAACGGATAACTTTTGGATTATGGCAATAGCAATAATTATCAGCGGAATATTAATGATTCAACTTGCAGAAACCGTTTCTTCTTTTCTTCAAAAAAACAGAATATTTGAAGTTCTTGGGCTATTTGTATTATTTATTGTTGGGATAATGTTACTTACTGAAGGTGGTCACATGGCACATCTCCATTTATTTGGACACGAAATTACCGCAATGAGTAAAGCAACTTTTTATTTTGTAATTTCCATCTTGGTTTTAACAGATTTAGTTCAAACAAAATATCAAAAAAATCTACTAAAACAAAAACAGCTTCGAGAAAAAGGGGGAATTTAATGAGTGTATATTATAAACCAAATGGCTATCATGATGTCAGTTCATATATTGTTGTAAAAAATGCAAATGATACAATTAAATTTGCAGAAAATGTGTTTAATGCTATTATTGTTGAAAAAATGGAAGATAATGGTGAAATTATGCACGCTGAATTCCAAATTGGCGATACGATCATAATGATTGGTAACGGTAAAAACGGTAGTAAGCTGTTTCCTGCAATGCTATATGTATATGTTGAAAATGTAGATAAAACATATAAAAAAGCAATGGACTCAGGTGCAATTTCAATTATGGAACCTCAAAATCAGTTTTATGGAGATAGAAATGCGGCAGTTGAAGATTCTTGCGGTAATCAATGGTGGATTGCCACACACCGTGAAAATTTATCATCAAAAGAATTAGAAGAACGATTAGAGAAGATTATTCACTAAAGTTTTTATGTTAATAAAAACTATTTTAAAATCTATTTCATATCGGGTTGATTCTCAAAAACCCACTGAAGAGTTTCCTTTTAATTTACCTATTTTGAAAAACCTAAAAACCATTGAATTAAATTCACCTGTTACATTTTTAGTGGGAGAAAATGGGTCTGGGAAATCAACATTTATAGAAGCTTTGGCATGTACTATCGGTTCAATTGTTGTTGGGAGTGATGCCATACAAAATGATAAAACCTTAAACGATGTTCGTAAGTTATCAGAATGCTTTTATTTATCTTGGTCAAAAAAAACAAAAAATGGATTTTTTCTACGTGCAGAAGATTTTTTTGGCTACACAAAAAAACTCTCTTTATTAAAAGCACAAATTAAAGAAGATATTGTTACTGTAGATAAAAAATATAAAAACCGGTCTGAATACGCAAAAGGTTTGGCTAAAATGCCACATGCAAATGAGTTAAATGCAATAGAAAATAGTTATGAGCGAGGTCTTGAAACCTATTCTCATGGAGAAAGTTTTTTAGAATTATTTCAATCTCGAATAAAGCCGAAAGGGTTATATTTATTAGATGAACCTGAAGCACCTCTTTCTCCTTTTAGACAGCTTGGATTTCTTTCATTATTAAAAAAAATGGTTTCAAAGGGTTCACAATTTATTATTGCAACTCATTCTCCAATTATTATGGCATTTCCTAATGCTGAAATTTTAACTTTTGATACACCTCCAATTCAAAGGGTAAAATATAATGAATTAGAACATGTTGCTTTAACTAAATCTTTTTTACAAAACCCTGAAGTATATTTGGAAAAACTATAATTAAACTAAACTTTCAATAATCAATTTTAATGCAATTACACTTAGGGTGAATTTAAATAATTTGTTAAATAATACTTCTGGAATAAAATTTAAAACTTTTTTACCTAGGAGCGTTCCTGCAAACACGGAAAAAATGACAGGTATAAAAATATTAAATTCATTTAAGTAATTAACTTTAAAAAAGTAAATAAATAATGGAATTTTTGTTAAATGTATTATCGTTTGACAAAAAGCCTTATTTGCAATTATTTCCTTTTTTGATAAATTGTTGTTTAAAAAAAGGTGCGATTAACGGCCCTGTTGCCCCAATAAAAATTGAACTAATTCCGCCGATTATACCTACAAATGAAAATGATACTCCGTTATTTAATTTAATTGATTTATTAAAAAATAAATACCATAAAATAAATAGACCTATTAATGGTTTTAAATATTCAACTTTAATTTTATTTGCAGTTTCAACATGGAAAAGCTGTATTAATAAAAAAATTATTAAAATAGAAATCATTACGCCAATAACTGCTCCTATTGAAAATAATTGAATAATTTGTTTGTTTATATTTTTTCTAAAAACATAAAGTCTAATGGTATTGCTAAATAATTGAATTATACCGTGTAATGCAATAGCCATATATCCTTCTGGAATTAATAAAGCCATAATACCCAATAATATTATTCCACCACCCATGCCAAGAACTGCAGATATTGTAGAGGTCAAAAAGGAAACTACTATTAAAATTAATATTTCCATACTATAATTTAAATTGTACCGGGAGTTTTGTTGAATAAACTATTTTCGTTTTCCAAATAAAATGGTTCCAAGTCGAATATGGGTTGCTCCATTTTCAATTGCTAGTTCAAAGTCTCCACTCATTCCCATTGATAATTCTTTACAGTTCGGGTTAACTTGATTTTTAATATTATCTCTTATTTGGCGGGTTTTATTAAAAATATTATTCAGCTTTGTGGGGCTACAATTTAAGGGGGGGATTGTCATTATACCTATTAAATTAAGGTGATTCATTTGTGAAATTTGGCTTGCAATATTAATTACTTCATCAACAGGAAATCCATATTTTGCAATATCATTTCCAGTGTTCACTTGAATATAAATATTTGAAACTATATTTAGGTCATGAGAAATTGAATTTATTCGTTTTGCAAGTTTTAATGAATCTACCGTTTCAATAACATCTACATATTTTAATACTTTTCTAACTTTATTAGATTGTAAATGTCCAATAAAGTGGATTTCGGAATTTTGTCTATTTTGAATTTGAGGAACTTTTAATTCAACTTCTTGAACTTTATTTTCACCAATACAAGTAATGCTCGCATTTAAAGCTGATTCAACTGCTTTAATACCAAATGTTTTAGTAACAGCAATTATTTGTACATCCTCAATTGATCTGCCTGATTTTTTACATGCAGACTTAATTTGATTTTTTACTTCAGAAAATGCTCCCTGGTTAATTACACCAGGGGTTTTCAATTATTACTCGCCTTCTTCCTCTGAATCATCATCGCTTTCCATTACTCTTGTAATTGAAGAAATTTTCGCACCATCATCAAGTTTTAACAGCCGAACCCCTTGTGTATTTCTACCAATTGTTCTAATTGCTTTTACAGGCTGGCGAATCATAATACCGCTGTCAGTTATAATCATTAAATCATCATTATCTACAACTTCAATCATTGATACCATTTTACCAACCTTGTCTGTTGTTTTTAAAGTAATGATTCCTTTTCCTCCTCTATTTTGAACACGGTATTCAATTACATTTGTTCGTTTGCCAAGCCCTTTATCTGATGCTACTAATATTGTTCCCTCTCTTTTAATAACAATCATACCAATCACCCAGTCATCATCAGATCTAAGCGTAATGCCCTTAACTCCCATGGTTTTTCTTCCCATCGGCCTAGCATCATTTTCATTAAACCGGATTGATTTTCCATGGCGAGTTCCTAAAATAATATCATGTTCACCATTGGTAATTTTGGCTTCAATTAGTTCATCGCCTTCTCGAATTTCAATTGCATAAATACCACCTTTTCGCGGGCGGCTATATTGACTAAGAGCTGTTCTTTTTACAATGCCTTTCTTCGTTGCCATTGCTACAAAGTCGGTATCATTAAATTCTTTAACTGATACAAATGCTTTAATTCGTTCTCCAGGGTCACATCCGATTAAGTTCACAGCGGCTCGCCCTCTTGCGGTTCTTCCCCCTGTTGGTATATCATATACTTTTAACCAATAACACTTTCCTTGGTCTGTAAAGAATAAAATATAGCTATGAGTTGAAGCTATAAATAAATGTTCTACAAAATCATCATCTTTTGCGCCAGCACCACGCATACCTCGTCCACCACGACGCTGTCTTTTCCAATTAGAAGAAGGTAGTCGTTTAATAAACCCGTTATGAGTAATTGTTACCACCATATCTTCATCTGCAATCATGTCTTCAACAGAAAGCTCTCCCGTTCCTTCAATTATTTGTGTTAATCTGTCATCTCCATATTGTTTTTCAACTTCAGCAAATTCTTCTTTAATTATTTCATATTGTAGGTTTTTACTTGCTAAAATAGAATTTAATTTTTCGATTAACTTTAATAACTCTTTATATTCTTCAATAATTTTATCAACCTCCAAAGAAGTTAACCGTTGTAAACGCATTTCCAATATCGCCTTTGATTGTTTTTCAGATAAAGAAAAACGAGCCATTAATGCTTCTCGAGCAACAACAGGATCTTTTGATTTTTTAATTATTTTAATTACTTCGTCTATATTTTCTAAAGCAATTTTTAATCCCTCTAATATATGTGCTCTTATTTCTGCTTCATTTAATTCAAATTGAGTTCTTTTAACAACGACTTCAATTCTAAAGTTTAAAAAATGGTTTAGAACTTCCTTTATATTCATTACTTTAGGAATACCATTTACAAGTGCAAGCATAATGACACCATAAGAATCTTGAAGCTGTGTTAATTTAAATAAATTATTTAAAACAACATCTGCAATTGCATCTCTCTTACATTCAACAACGATTCTCATTCCATCTTTATCAGATTCATCTCGGAGATCTGATATACCCTCAAGCCGCTTGTCTCTAACGAGATCTGCTATTTTTTCTATTAGGTTTGCTTTGTTAACTTGATACGGCAATTCATTAATAATTATTCGCTCTCGGCTATTTGTACCAAATTCCTCAATAATTGCTCTACCACGAACAACCAACCGGCCTCGGCCTTTTTTATAAGCGTTATGAACTCCGTCAGTACCCAATAAAATACCGCCAGTTGGAAAGTCTGGACCTGTAATATGATTAGCGATAATCTCATCAATTGATATGTCTGGGTTTTCAATAATTGCATTTAAGCCAGAAAGTAATTCTCTAAGGTTATGAGGGGGGATTTTAGTTGCCATTCCCACAGCAATACCATCGGCACCATTCATTAATAAAGTTGGTAGAATAGAGGGTAATACGGTTGGTTCTTGAAGTGAGTCATCAAAGTTAGACGCCCACGAGACAGTATCTTTATCAATATCTCGTAACATCTCTGAAGAGACTCTTGCCATTCTCGCTTCAGTATATCTCATCGCGGCCGCAGAATCACCATCTATAGAACCAAAATTCCCCTGTCCATCCATTAATGGATATCGTAAAGACCATGGTTGTGCCATTCTAACCAGTGCATCATAAACAGAGCTATCGCCATGAGGGTGATATTTACCTAAAACCTCTCCGACAATTCTCGCACATTTTTTATATTTTCTATTCCAAGACGCACCCAGGTCTGCAGTTCCAAATAATACTCTACGATGTACAGGTTTTAACCCATCTCTCACATCTGGAAGAGCTCGAGAAACAATAACTGACATTGAATAGTTAAGATATGATTCATTCATTTCCTCAACAATGTCACGGTCCTGGGTATTTCCTCCAACTATATCTAACATACTAATTCCTTATTCCTATACATCTAGGTTAACGACAAATTTTGCATTTGTCTCAATAAAATTCCTACGAGCTTCTACACTGTCGCCCATTAAATCTGAAAAAGTTCTATCTGTTCTTGCTTTTTCTTCAATTGTAACTTTTAACAACGTTCTTCGTTCGGGATCCATCGTTGTATCCCAAAGCTGATCTGCATTCATTTCACCCAATCCTTTATACCTTTGTAAATCAACTTTTTTTGATTGATTTTCTTTTTGCATTCTGCTCAAAATTCTATCTTTTTCTTCATCAGTGTATGCATAAACCATTTTTTTACCTTGAGATAATTTATATAGCGGGGGTTGGGCAATATAAATATGTCCATTAAAAAATAAATCTGGCATTTTGCGATATAAAAAAGTCAACAATAAAGTACGAATATGTGATCCATCAACATCGGCATCTGTCATAATTATTATTTTATGATATCGAAGTTTTTCAATATTAAAATCTCCTACAGAAGTTTCTTCAACCAGATCATCGTTAAACCCTGCTCCAATTGCTGTAATTAGTGTTTGAATTTCATTGTTGGCTAGCAGTTTATCAATTCTTGCTTTTTCTGCATTTATAACTTTACCTCTTAATGGTAAAATCGCCTGAAACCGTCTATCTCTACCTTGTTTTGCAGAACCACCCGCCGAATCTCCCTCAACTAAATATAATTCACAAAGTTCTGGTGATTTTTCTGAACAATCTGCAAGTTTTCCTGGTAATGCAGATACGTCTAATATGTTTTTTCGTCTTACAAGTTCTCTTGCTTTTTTGGCTGCAGCTCTTGCTCTTGATGCTGTTTCAGCTTTAGAAATAATTTTTTTTGCGATTGTTGGGTTTTGTTCAAAATATTCACTTAAACCTTCCCTAATAATTGTATCACAAATTCCTTTTATTTCTCCGTTTCCAAGTTTTGTTTTAGTTTGACCTTCAAATTGAGGCTCTTGTACCTTTATAGATAAAACAGCAACAAGACCCTCTCTAACATCGTCTCCAGTAAAGCTAATGGTTTTTCCTTTTACTGGTTTGATTAAATTATTTTTTGATGCATAAGTGTTTAATGATCTTGTAAGGGCGGATTTAAAACCTGCAAGATGTGTTCCGCCTTCGATTGTATTAATATTATTTACAAAAGTAAGCATGTTTTCAGTAAAGCTATCATTATAACACAGAGAAAGCTCTACAGGTACATCATCTTTTTCGCCTTCAATATAAATTGGTTTTGGAATTAAAGAGTGGTGGCCTTGATTTATGTGTTTTACAAATTCTGAAAGTCCACCTTTATAAAAATGTTCAGCAGATAAGCCGTCTGGGGTTCTCTCATCAACAATAGTGATTTTTAACCCTTTATTTAAATAGGCGAGTTCTCTTATTCGTTCATCAATTATATCAAAGTGATACTTGTTATAAGTGAAAACTTCAAAATCAGGATAAAAAGTCACTTTTGTTCCTGTTTTTACTGTTGACCCTATTACGCTAATTTCCCCATTTGCAAATCCCCGCTCATAGCTTTGAGTATAAACTTTTCCTTGTCTTTGAACTTCAACAGTACAACTTGAGGCAAGTGCATTTACAACAGAAACTCCAACTCCATGAAGTCCACCAGAAACCTTGTAAGTATCTTTGTCAAACTTTCCTCCGGCATGTAAAACAGTCATTACAACTTCTAGTGCTGATTTACCTTCTGTTTTATGAACATCGACAGGAATACCTCTCCCGTTGTCTTCAACTGAAATCCCTTCTCCTGCCAAAATGCGAACTATAATACTATCACAGTGGCCAGCCAATGCTTCGTCAATACAATTATCAACAACTTCCCAAACCAAATGGTGCATACCTTTTTTACCAACATCACCAATATACATTGCTGGTCTTTTTCTTACAGCTTCAAGACCTTTAAGTACTTGAATATTTTCTGCACCGTAATCTTCTGTTTTCACATTCATAAAAATTTAATTTCCTTGATTTTCATCTTTGGTAATTTTTCTATTATTTTTGTAATTAATTCTTCTTTTTGAAAAGAAAGCTCTTGTCTCCATGCCGTGTTTTTTGTTTTTATATAAATAACATTGTTTTTTATTTTTTCTATTTTGGTTACTTTAGAAATATTATTTCCAACAATTTCTTCCCAAAGAGAATATATAGTGTTTTCGTCTATTTTTTCTACAACCTCTTGTTCTTTAAAAAAAGAATTAAGAGCATCTTTTAAGATTATAGCCAATAGTTAAATATTAATTAATTTGGTGTCTGTTGAAATCCACGACTTTATTCCATCTTTATGAATGTCTGTACTTGTAATAAACATTTGAAATTTATCAAACATAGAGTTTAGCATTTTTTCAATTCTAACACTGTCTATTTTAGCAAAAAGATCATCTAATAACAAAACGGGGGTTTTTCCCAATTTTTTTTTTATAAAACCACCTTCTACTAATTTTAAAATATAATGAAAAAATTTTTTTTCCCCTTGAGAGCCAAATTCTTTTAATAAAATATTATTATAATAAAAAATAAACTCGTCTTTCTGAGGACCAAATAACACTTTTCCGTAGAGAGCTTCTTGTTCTTTTATTTTATTAAGTTTTTCAGTTATTTTATTTATACTTATTTCTTTAAAATAAGAATATCCAATAGAAGCTTTTTTTTCTGGGAAAACCAAGTTCCAAGTTCCTTCAAATTCCTCAGAAAATTCAGTCCATAATTTATGTCTTTTTTTCCAAATTTTTTGGCTTTTTTCTGCAAACAATTGATTCCAATAATCAATTTGATTTATTTGATTATTTTTTAATAATTGTTTCTTTTGTATTAGAATTTTTTCCAACTGTATTAAGGTGTCCATATAATCAGGGTCAACTGTACAAAAAATACGATTAAAAAAAGCGAGGCGAGGCGCTTTACCACCAGAAATTATATCTAGAGTATCCGGAGAAAAAACAACGGTTGGAAAAATACCAATTAAACTTGCTCTAGATTTAAGAACCTTATTGTTAAGCTTTATCCTTTTTTCTAGTGCATTTCTACTTGTTTGTATAGAAACCTTTTTTTCATTATCTGAAATTATTCCGACAACCCTAAAATAATCAGAAAATGAATTAATTAAATTTGTTTCTTTTCCTGGTCTAAAAGATTTTCCAAGAGAAAGTAAATGAATAGATTCAAGTATAGACGTTTTACCAGATCCATTTTCTCCTAAGATAATATTTAATTTTGGCGAAAAATCAATATTAAAATTGTTTAATGATCTAATATTTTCAATTTCAATGTGTTCAAGCCACATTTTATATTCGAATTGGCATCAACAGAGATAATATTTCTTTTTCAGATTTATCATCTTTAGGTATAATCATCCCTGCTCCGAGTGATGATTTTAATTTTATAAAAACCTCTTCTGTAGATTGATGGTTTAACATTTCTTTTAAATAATTAGCATTAAATCCAATAGTAATAGATTCTTCTTTATACTCACAAATAATTTCTTCATGACCAGAGGTTATATTTTCTGGATCTTCAGTTGTAATAATTGCTTTATTGTTTTCAAAGGTTAATGCAATTTGACGAGTCGTTCTGTTTGAAAAAATAGAAACTCGTTTGACGGCAGATAATAAATCGTTTTTATTAATAACTGCAATTTTATCATTGTCTGAAGGTATTATGCTTTCATAATCAGGATATTTTTCTCTAATTATTCTTGAGACCAAAGTTGTATTACCGTTATCAATTTGAATATGATTAGAGCAAAGTATTAATTTTAAATTATTATCTGTTAAGTGAGATTGTAAGATAGTTAAAAACTTGGTAGGGATTATAACCTGTCCGTTATATGTATTTTCTTCTTTCGTTTTACTAACTCGCTTAACAAGTCTAAATCCATCTGTAGCTACCGATGTAATTTGTTTTCCGTCTACATTAATACAAACTCCTTGAAGAGATATTTTCATTTCATCTCTACTTGTTGCATATAATGTATCTTGAATTATTTCATTTAATTCATTTTTTTCCATTTTTATAATTACAGGGTTTTCAACACTAGGCATTTCAGGAAATTCATTTGCTGTTTTTCCCATTATACTATAATTCCCAAAATCTGTTTTTATTTCAACTTTATTTTCGGGATTAATGGATATACTTAAATTTTCATCCGGAATTTCTTGTGTAATTTCTAATAATGTTTTTACAGGAATAGCTAGCTTTCCTTCTGAAGAAGAAGTAATATCAATTTTAATTAATATTGTTTGTTCTAAATCGGTAGCTCTTAAAAAGAGAGTCTTTTTTTTAATTTCAAACAAAACACAACTTAATATTGGTAATGTAGAGCGAGCTGGTATAACTCTATTTATTTTTTGTAAAGAATTAAGTAATTCTTTTTTTGATAGTTTAAAGTTCATAAGTATATATCCTTTATATATATTAATTTATAATTAATTAAATTTATTTTTATTATTCTATGTTTAAATGTTAATGATTTATTTTTATTATTACTAATTATCAAGTTTTATTATAACTTAAAAAAATATAATAAATTAATTTTTCATGTGGATAACTTTGTTTATAATGGGTATAACTTTTGTTTATTAAACAAACAAAAGAAAATTGTTAAAAAGTCTGAATAAATATATTTTCTCTCTCTTTAGTTATCCACATTTCAAACTCTTTAGTAATTTTATTATTTTTTGCCATTGCTTCCATTATTTGCCATGAGTTTTTTAAAGTAGCTTTTTCGCTTAATTTTCGATCTTTAACAAAAACCAAATAATAACTCTTATTACTTGATTCTATTGGAATTAGTAATTCAGGTTTGCCCGAATAATCGTTTAATAATGATAAAATTTCAACAGGAATTGCATCGTCTGGGGTTAGCTCAAACACCCCTGATTGATTTTGAAAATCAGCTTGATACTGGTAAGCTAAAGAATCAAAGTAAACAATTTTATTATTAGATTGTTGATAGATGGTTCTTAATTTTTCCTCTGTTAGTTTCTTATCATTTTCCGTTGGAATAACTTCTTGTAAAATATGCCTTACATGAATTTTTTCACCCTGCTTGTCTAATAATTGAATTAAATGAAATCCAAATTTAGTTTTCACAGGCTCACTAATTTCACCGACATTTAAAGAAAAAGCAACCTCTTCAAATTCGTTAACTAAATTTCCTCGTAAAATATACCCAAGATCACCACCGTTTTGATTTGAACCAGGATCTTGAGAATATTTTGATGCATAATCCTCAAAGTTATTAAATTGAAGAATACTATCTTTAATAGAAGTTAACAAGTCTATGGCTATATTTTCAGCATCCCAACTTGGTTGAATAGGTAATTCTATCAACGAAAACTTCGATCTGCTTGGAAGTAGAGGTATAGAATCCTTATACTCATCATAAAAAGTTATAATTTCTGCTCTAGAAACAGAAATATTTACCATAAAGCTTTGTTGGTATCTTTCAATTAATAGTCTTTTTTCTATTTCATTCCAAAGCGATAATTTATATTCATGAATAGATACACCTAAAATATTTTCTAATATACTTTCTGAACCAGCTCGCCGTTTCATCATATCTATTTCATTCTCTAGTGTAGAGCTAATTTCATCACCAGATACATCAATAAGCGTATCTTTTTTAGCCATTTCAAAAAGAACATTTTGATTAATTAAAAAATCTAGCACATTGTCATGGTTCTCATCAATATAATATGGGTTTTTAGAAAGATCTATTCCGTTTTGCATTGCTTGCATTTGTATTGTTTGTAATACATCACTATAAAGAATTGTATTGCTTCCCACTTTTGCAACAACACCATCAACAAATTCATTTTTTGAAAACAGAATAGTAAATATGATTAAAATAAAAAACTTATTCATTAATTAATTTCTTCTTGTGTTGTAAAAAAATTACTATTTATGGTTACATTATATTTTTCCTTAAGATTATCAAAAGTATCTTCTTTGTGAGAATCTTGATTTTCTTTAGTCAAGGCTGTTTTGATTCTATTTTTAACTTTATCATATTCAATTATTTCCTCTGGTAACATTGTTTCAAAATAGATAATTGACCACTTATTGTCCCGAGTTTTAAAAACCTTACTATAATTACCCGTATTTATATTTTTAAGGGCCTTGACAATATCTTTATTTTTTGTTTTATCAAAAGGTTGCATTTTACCAGACTTTTTAGGACTTAATATAGAGAATGATTTTGCCAAACTAAAGAAATCACCTCCTTTTTGTATTTCAACAAACAAACTATCTGCAAGTTTTTGTCTTTTTACTTTTAAATTAAATACTGAGAACCTCTCTGGTTCTTTATATTTTGTTTCCTTGTATTTTTCATAATACGCTTTTATATCTTCATCTGTTGGCTCTGGTGCATTATTTACTAAATGCCGAACATAAGCGTCATATAATATTTCACCCTCAATTCCGCTGTATTGAGCTTGATACCCATAAGATACGTTTAGCTTGTGTGTTTTTCCTCTTTCTATAGCAAGAACTTGCAAAATTAGTGTTTTTATAGCAAGCCTTAAGCTTTCGCTGTTTGTAATAGAGGGTCTTCTTGAAGGGGAAGATTTAGATAGTTTATTAATTAACCATTTAACACCATAGCCTTTTTGATTATATATAAAAATAACATCATTGCCTGAATAATCTTTTAATACAGGAACGATATCAACATTATTCATATAGGTGATTTTTTTTTGATGTTCATTTAAAATACTACCTAGTTTATCTAAAACAGGTTCGTTAAAATAAAAATTAATGTTATCAATTAAATTTTTATCATGTAAATCAGCCGCCTCTTTTAATTGATTTTTTACTATACCCAAAGAAGAAAACTCAACTTTTTCCAAAAGCTTTTCATCTGGAAAACCCACAGCCTCTGAGGCTCTCTCGTCTTTAATAAACACAATGTGATAACCATATTTTGTTAAAATAGGGTCTGAAAGATCACCCTTTTTTAATTGAAAAACCTCTTTTTGAAAATCGGGGTCAACTTTTCCCCAAGAAATCCAACCAAGGTTTCCTTTGTTGCCTGTAACGCCAGGGTCATCAGAAAAGCTTAATGCTAGACTATCAAAATTAAAAGAATCTCCCGTTTTTGAAAGCAGCTCGCTTGCGAGTTCATAAGCCTCAATTTTATTTCTATTAAAATCTCCCCCCATTTCTGTCCCATTAAACCCGATTAATATATGGCTAATATTTAAATCTTTTAAAATATATTTTTTACCCAACTCAATATATTCTAAAGGAACCAATGGAAGGGCTACGAGCTTTTCATATGTTTTATTGACAAATAAAAAATCACCCCGATTTCTTAATTTAATAGCCGTTCGAGGGTTTTCTAAGAAATGTTGTTCTTTTGCTTCTAGTACGGCTGTTTTTTTACGAATAAAATCATTTAATATTCGTTCTTTCTGATGAGTTTTTATTCTTTCCCATTCAGATTTAGGATAAAATTCAAAAAATTCATTTTCAAAATAAACGTTATCCCCAACTGAAACGACTTTCTCATTTGAAAAAAGACATGTTAAAACTAATAATAAAACAAGTAGGTTTCGAACCACAGTTCTCCCTTTTTATGTTAAAAATATAGCTAATAATTTATTTAATATATTATCCACAAAAGAATAGATATCTACCCCTTGCTTTAAATTTATATTTATGTGCAAAATATTATTATCAACAGGTAAAAAACGAGGCTTAGCTTTTTGTTCCTCGGTTATTTGGATTAATTTTGGAATGAATAAATCCCCTTTACTTGCAACCCCGCTTGGTAAAAACTCTAACTGTAACGTATTTTTGATAAACACACATTTTTTTATACCAAGCTTTGCACAATAAACCCTTGTTTTGTAATTATTTATAAGATTCGTTAAGGGTCGTGGTATTGGTCCATATCTATTTTCAACTTCATATTCAATTTTAGAAAACCCCTCCAATTCATTGCAACAGGCAAATTTTCTATAAAACTCTAAGCGAATTGATTCCGAACAAATATATTCATCAGGAATAGCTACATCAAAATATAGCATTACCGAAACTTCTTCCGGCTCAATTACAAACTTCTTTTTAATAATTTTTTTTTCTTGTAGAACCTCTTTAATCATTTTAGAATACAATCCATATCCAATTTGGCTTAATCCCCCGCTTTGTTTATAGCCAAAGATTGAGCCAACCCCTCTTATTTCCATATCTGATTTAGATATATTATATCCAGAACCTAGAGATGTGTTTTTTTCAATACTTTTAAGACGCTTATATGCGTTTCTAGATAGCCTTAATCCTTTTGGAATAAGCAGGTAAGCAAAGGCTTGTTTGTCGCTTCTGCCAACCCTTCCTCTGATTTGATAAAGCTGAGACAAGCCAAGGTTGTGGGCTTTATTAATAATAATTGTGTTTACATTTGGGATATCAATACCCGTTTCAATAATAGAAGTACATACAAGTACATCTATTTCTCCTTCTATAAAATGATACATTGTTTTTTCTAATTGTTTTTTGGGTTCCTGTCCATGGGCAGGCTTGATGTTTAAACCCGGCAGGGAGGTTTCTAATATTTGAACTATTGAATCAAGAGTTTTAACATTATTATGTACAAAAAAAACTTGCCCCCCTCGGTTAATTTCAAACATTATCGCTGATTTTATTAATTGAATATTATAATATTTTATATGAGTTTGAATTGGAAACCGTGCTTTAGGGGAGGTGTTTATTGTTGATATACTTTTTATCCCAGAAAGCGACATGTGTAAAGTTCTAGGTATAGGTGTTGCCGACATTGATAAAACATCTATTTCTTTTTTTAGGGTTAATATTTTTTCTTTTTGTTTTACTCCAAATCGATGCTCTTCATCAATTATTAAAAGACCTAAATCTTTAAAAACAACACGGTCTGATAATAAGGAGTGGGTGCCAATAATAACATTAACTTCCCCATTTTTCAACCTTAATAATGTTTTATCGTTTATAGACTTAGATTTAAACGCAGATATTAACCCAACATCAATAGAATAAGGACTTAATCTTTTATTAAATGTTTGGAAGTGTTGACTTGATAAAATAGTGGTGGGTGCAAGAATCGCAACTTGTTTTCCAGCATAGGCTGTTCTAAAGGTTGCGCGTAGGGCAATTTCGGTTTTACCAAATCCGACATCTCCACACAACAGTCTGTCCATCGGCTTGTTAGAAAGTAAATCACTAGAAATTTCGTCCCAAGAGGTGTTTTGGTCTTTTGTTTCTTCAAATGGAAAAGAGTTAATAAACTGTTTCTCAATATCATCGTCAACCGTAAGAGGCACTCTATGCGCCGCCGATCTTTCAGCATATCCATACAATAATTCGTCTATAATTTCATTAACATGTTTTTTGGCAGATTTTTTCTTTTTATCCCATAAGTTTTTTTTTGATAAACTGTCTAGTTTTATTAAGGATTCGTTTTTTGAAGCAAAAAACTCTAAAAGCCCGAGGTTTTGTATAGATACATATATTTTCCCGCCATCAGAATAATGTAACAGAAGCCTTTCATCTGTATTGTTGTCGTCTCCGAAATCAAACACTCCTTTATATTCAGCGACCCCATGGTGTTTATGTACTACGCTATCTCCCTTTGAAAGAGAATTAAAATCAATTAAACTCCTCGTTTTTTCAGCACCTGTATTTAAAACACCCTTATTAACAAACCAAATAGGGACAATGATTAGATCTTTAAATAAATATCCTATCGATGTTAAATATTTTGATGTAACCGTTTTTATTTTAAAATCTTTTTTAATAAAGTTTTCATACTTAATTGTTTGAAAGCGAGACGACCCATTTGAAATTTTATTGTTTTTGGTCGGGATGTTTTTTTCAAGAATAACAATTTGTGTATTTGTTGAAACTAAGCCTGAAAGGCTTTGGTTTCCCTTTTCCCCCTTTGGCAGCAACCTATTAATGCTTGTTTCGGTTGTGGTTATTTGTGATTCAACATCAAATAAAAAAAACTCAACTTCTTCAGATAAAAAGCTAATCCGCAAAGGTGTATTTCTATTAAAAGGAAAGACATCAATCATCCCTCCTTTTAATGAGCACTCACCCTTTAATGTCACAACATCAACAAAAGAAAAAGAAGAGTCTTTTAGCCAAGAAACAAGCTTGTCATAGCTTGTATTATTATCAAAGGTAAAAATATTTTGAGGTGCAACCTCAAAGCATTTACTATAAAAGGCTTCTTTTGAAGAAAACAATACCTTGGGTAGCAACCCCGCCGATGCTTGAGAATATATTTTATCCACAGACTCTGAAAAGCCAGATTTAAACCCTGCAGGGGAAGCCTGGTCTATAGAGCTTTTTACTATAAAAAAACCAAGATCATTATCCGCCGAAACAGTTTCGCTATGTATGTTAATTAAAAAATCTTCACTAGATATAAATACAAAGCTTTCTGGTAGCTGTTTACACGAATAAATGAATAGCTCAATGGGAAAACCTGTTAAGTCTATTTTTCCTGAGGCAAGTTTTTGCTTTAAACTGTCTATATGCTGACTAAAACCACAATGTTTCACGTGAAACATTTATTTTGAAAGTGCTATTGCAATGGAGGCAACATCTGAAGGGTTAACCCCTGCTATTCTTGAGGCCTGGCCTAGTGTTTCAGGTTTTAATCTTGTTAGCTTCTCTCTCGCCTCGTTAGATAGATTGTATATTTTATTGTATGAAAAGTTTACATTAATTATTTTTTCTTCAAGAGATTTAGTTTTTTTTATTCTTTCCTCTTCTCTTATAATATATCCCTTATATTTAATAAACGTTTCTACAGAGAATAAAACTTCAGCAGGAATAGAGTTAAAACCTTTCTCATTGGAAAGGTCTAAAAAAGAAATATCTCCCCTTAGAATGCTTTTATAAATAGAGTTCTGCTTTCTCTGGTTTTTGGTTAATATGCTCATTACATTGTTGTAGTTATTAATAAACTCTTCATAGGTAGAAGCTTGTACCTTCGTTAGTAAATTATGTTTAATTGCAGTTGGAGACAGCCGTAAGACCGCCGTGTCAGACCTTAAAAGAAGTCTATGTTCTGCGCTTGCAGTAAACATTCTGTATGGCTCGTTGATTTCTTTTGTTGTAAGGTCGTCTATTAATACTCCTATATATGCCTGATCTCTTGTAAGGACAAAACTTTTTTTATTTTCGATATATTTACATGCATTTATTCCAGCGATTAACCCTTGTGCCGCCGCCTCTTCATAACCTGAAGTGCCGTTAATTTGTCCTGCTGAAAATAAGCCTAAAACTGTTTTAGACTCTAGGGATCTTTTTAATTGTGATGGAACCAAATAGTCGTACTCAATTGCATAGCCAGGCCTAATGAGTTCGACATTTTTAAAGGCAGGGATTGTTTTTAGTGCAGATGTTTGTGTTTCTTTAGGCAGGCTTGTTGAAAATCCATTTAAATATATTTGTTTAGAATTTACCCATTCAGGCTCTAAAAACAGCTGGTGAAAAGGTTTATTTGAAAATCTAAAAACTTTATCTTCTATACTTGGACAATAACGAGGCCCCACTCCTTCTATTTTTCCAGAAAACATAGCAGATAGATGCATTTTTTTTAATATATGTTTATGTGTTCGTGTAGATGTGTTTACAATATTACAATTATCATTTCTAGGAAAAAAGGGTCGCTTTGTATTTGTTGAGAAGGGAAAAGGGTTTTTCTCTCCTTTAGAAATTTCTGTTTTACTCCAATCAATTGAATTACTTAAAAGACGAGGCGGAGTTCCTGTTTTTAATCTCCCTGTTGTAAAGCCATGTTTGCTTAATGCCTCTGTTAATCCTGTTGATGGTATTTCGCCCATTCGTCCTGCCCTAAAAGTGGTATCTCCAATATGAATAAGTCCATTTAAAAAAGTTCCTGCGGTAATTATTAGGGCAGAGCATTTAATTTTCTTTTTAGATTTTAAAATAACATGAGAAACGGCTCCTCTGATTGTGTCAAAATCAACAACTTCACCTTTTATTATGTTTATGTTCTTATTTGTTTTAACAAAGTTATTAATATAATTTGCATATTGAAGTTTATCAACTTGAGCTCGTGGACTCCAAACAGCCCGCCCTTTTGATTTATTTAATGTTTTGAACTGTAAACACGCTTTGTCAGCAAAAAACCCCATTGCACCACCAAGTGCATCAATTTCTTTAACAAGATGACCTTTTGCAAGACCCCCAATTGCGGGGTTACAAGACATTCTTCCAAGTGCTTTTGGGTCAAGTGTAATAATAGTAGCTTTAAAACCCATTCTTGAAATTGCAAGGGCAGCCTCTATCCCCGCATGTCCACCTCCAGCAATAATAATATTTTCATCTTTCAAGTTTATTTACCAATGCAAAATGATGAGAATAAATTGTTAAATATATCTTCGTTAGAAATTTTCCCCAATGTTTCTTCAAGAATTTCCGTAAACTCATGTAAGAGAGATGATAGCAAAACAAGGTCGGGTTCGTTATTTAATATGTTAATTGCTTCGTTTAAAATACCAACAGTGCTTAATATTAATGCATGCTGTCTTTCGCTCATTACCACCGGATCTTTGGAGTAATTATAGCTAAGGCTATCCTTTAGGTGTGTGGATAACTCTGTGTATAACTGGTCAATCCCCGTGTTTGTTTTTGTAGATATTTTGATTAAATTTGTGCCTTTAATGTCGTTCAGGTTGAGATCTGACTTGGTGTGAACAAGTATAATTTTTTTATTTAATAAATCCATGTTTTGTTGTTTATAAAAATTTAATGGATTCTCTTCATCAAGTAATAAAATAATGTCAGCATTCTTAAATTCTTGCATTGATTTTTGAATTCCTAGTAATTCAACTTCATTATTTGATTCAATAATACCCGCGGTATCAATAATGCAAACAGGAATACCAGAAATTTCCAACCATGTTTCAATTGTATCTCTTGTTGTGCCGGGAATATTTGTAACAATTGCTTTTTCTGAACCAGATAAACGATTAAACAATGACGATTTCCCCGCATTTGGTTTTCCAAATAAAACAACTCGAACCCCAACATTAATAGTCTTACCAAAACGGGAGCTGCTAATTATATTTTTTATGGTATATAAAATATTATTTAAAATTAATTTAATTTCTGAAGTTGTAGTAAAAGAAACTTCATCTTCGGCAAAATCTAATTCATGCTCTAAAATAGTTAAGAGAGTAATTACTTCTTTTCTAATATTTAATAAAGATTGTGATAAATCGCCGTTTAGATTGTTTAATTGAACTTTTGCATTTTTTGATGTTTTAGATGAAATTAATCCAGAAATTGCCTCGGCTTGAATTAAATCAATTTTCCCATTTATAAATGCTCTATAAGAGAACTCGCCAGGCGAAGCCTGGCGAACTTTTAACGAATAAAGAAGGGCAAGTATTGCCTTTGGAATAAACTCACCTCCGTGGCTAGAAATTTCTAATATGTCTTCTCCGGTAAAACTATTTGGACCTTTAAAGTATGTTATTAAACAATTATCTAGTTTGTTTCGATTAATGTCAACTATTGAATTATAATTTACATAGCGAGGCTGTGGAGGAGTTTTTTGATTTGTAATTCTTTTATATAGAGAAATTAGATTTTGACCTGAAACTCTAATAACAGCAATGGCGCCTATTCCTGGAGGAGTTGCGAGTGCAACAATATCATCCTGAACAAGAGGCTTAATCATTAAGTGGTGGAAAGTTTAGTCGTTTTTTTAAGGTTCCACTGTTGAATAATATTTAATATGTTTGAGGTAGCATAATATAAGTTTAGTCCAGAAGGAAATGAATTGAAAATTAAAAAGAAAAATCCAGTCATCATATACATAATTGGTTTTTGTGAACTATCCATTGTTGCGGAAGAAAATTTTTGCTGAAAGAACATTGTTATCCCCATAAATAATGGTAAAATTGCAATATGAGCACCATAAATAGGGATAGAAAAAGGAAGGTTTACAATTATATCAGGCTGTGATAAATCTGTGATCCATAAAAAGAAAGGCTCCCCTCTAAATTCAATTGTTGTTCTAAAGGTAACAAATAACGCGAACAATAAAGGCATTTGGATAATTATTGGTAGACATCCACCTAAAGGATTAACACTATGTTTTTTCCAAAGAGCCATTGTTTCTTTATTTAGCTTCATTGGATCATCTTTATATTTAGCTTGAAGCTTTTTTATTTGGGGTTGAAGCTGTTGAATTTTCTGATTTGATACGGTTGCTTTTTTTGTAAGTGGACCTGTTAATAGTCGAACAAGGAAAGCAAATAAAATTAGAACAATGCCATAGTTTATTTGAAAGCCGGTGTATGGATTATGTAAAAATTTCAGTAATTTTAATATAAACTTAGAAATTGGGCGTATGAAAAAATAACCCCAATTCATTGCTTCTTCGATATTAGAACCTGTTTTTTTCATTTCGGTTACATCTTGTGGCCCGAGATATAGCTTTCCTGAAAGAATATGTTCACTATCACTATGACCAATATACATTTTATAACCAGGGGTAATATCTCTATCTCCAAAGCTTTTATTTTCAGCCTCAAAAGACCCGTAAATACCCTTATTATCCGGTATAATTGAGGCAATAAAATATTTTGTTTTTATAGAAGCCCAATCTGTTCTTCCGTCAAGAGATTCTAAATAAAGTTTATCTGGTGAATTTTGGTTTACTGATTCTTTATCATCTACCTGCCAAATAACGCTTCCAGATTCTGTAATGTCATCATCTTTGTTTTTCTCTGTAGGTCTTAATGCTTTTGTCCATGCAATTTCTTTTGTAAAAGCTCCATCGTTTAAACTTTCAGTATTTACTGTATAGTTAAAATGATAAAAATCACCATTAACAATTAAAGATTTTTCGATGATGTTTCCAGAATTATCTTTAAAAGTAAAATCAAACTGTTTTGATTCGCCTTCTTTTATATTAAAGATTTGCCCATTTGTAATTTCTGTTGTAAACGGTCTATCAAAGAAAACTGGCTTATTAGACGAATGGTCTCTTAGTGCCAAGCAGGGCGCACAGGAATTCTCTTCAGGTAATAATATTGAAACAGGGGCTTCTTCATTATAGCTTCCATCATCTAAATACCCGCCCATGTAATCTTTTAAAATAAAAGATCTAATTGTCCCTCCCCCTGAATTTGATATTTCAGCAGTGTATTTAGGGGTTTCAACGGTGAATACAATTTCATTTTTAAAATCTTGGTATTGTTTGGACCGAAGCGCGTCGTCAGAATCTTCTATTTTTTGAATATATTCAAAATTATTGGACTGTTTTGAATCTGTTAATTTTTTTTCTTCAAATTCTAAAGAAGTATTTTCAGGTTGAGGTGGAGAAATAAACTCCATATATTTAGGTGTAAGAAATAACACCACTAAAATTAAAAGAAATGCGAGAAGTTGTTGTTTACCGGAATTTAACATTTTTACCTTATTTTACTGGATCCCAATGATTATGTTTTGACCAAGGATGACACCGTCCAATTCGTTTTAATCCTTTTATAGAGCCGCCGAGTGCTCCATATTTATAAATTGATTCAATCATATAATGCGAACAAGAGGGGGAGTATCGACATGCTGGTGGCAATATGGTTCCAATTGTTAGTTGATATAATTTTACCAGACCGATTAGAAATTTAGTCATATTAATTTTTTTTTAATATTAGAAAAACCATTTAAAAGAGCGCTCCATGAAACAGTGGTTTTTAAAGGCTGAACAACAAGAACGACATTTTCATTAATAAAAAACTTATAAAACAAAGACCGACACCTTCGTTTAAATAAATTTCTTTTTACAGCATTTCCATATTTTCTAGATACTATTAACCCTAAGTTTGAATTATTTTCAAAGCGGTATCTAAATAACAAATCCCCGATTATCAGGGATTTATAGGAGGAAAAAAAATGACGAAACTCTCGTTGTTCGAGTGCATACTTCAAAATTTATGCAGAAAGTGTTTTTCTACCCTTTTGCCGTCGCCTAGCCATCATTGCTTTACCATTTTTAGTACGGGTTCTTTTTAAAAACCCGTGCTTGTTTCTTCTTTTACGATTACTTTTACGAATTGTTATTTTCATCAATTATCCTAATTCTGTGTCTAAAATAGCCGAGTAATTTATAAAAGATTAACTATATAACCCTCAAGTTTAATTTACAAAAAATTTATTGAAATTTTGGTTGATTTAGGCAGTAGATATTTTTAAGATTTAATTAATTTACTATTGATATTTTCTAATATTCATAAGGCTGTCCAATTGTTAGAGAGGTCAACACTATAATTGATGTATTTAAAATGGTACCATCAATCCTTTAAAATATATCCAACCTTATCGATTTTATTTATAATTATGTTCAATACGAGCTATAAACATTAATTTTTTTTCTATAACAGATGTATAATATTAAATTTCAATTATTTGGTATGATGATATAAAAACCCCAATACATCAGCTCTTTCATTAATCCATTTTGATATAGGCTTCCCCCCTCCATGACCAGCATCGGTATCAACGCGGATTAAAATGGGATTATTCCCTTTGTAAATATGTTGGAATGTTGCTGTTAGCTTATAAGAATGTGATGGCACCACTCTATCGTCAAAATCGCCAGTAGTTATAATGATTGGCGGATAATTAATATTAGGCTTTATATTATGAACAGGCGAATAGGAATATAATATATTAAAGTCTTCCACAATTGATGGGTCACCATATTCACTCATCCACGCCCATCCAATTGTAAATTTATGATATCTTAACATATCAGCAACAGGGACAGAGCTTTCGACAGCTCCAAATAAATCAGGCCGCTGTAAAACCACCGCCGAGGTTAATAAACCGCCATTACTTCTACCGCTTATGGATAAATGTTTTTTTGAGGTAAATTTTTCATTTATTAAATATTCTCCCGCAGAAATAAAATCATCAAATACATTTTGTTTTTTATGTAACATCCCACCAGAATGCCATTTTTCACCATATTCATCACCTCCTCTAATATTTGCTACTGCATAAACCCCCCCTGCTTTTATCCACGCAATAATTTCAGAGGAAAATGAAGGCATAATGCTAATTTGAAATCCACCATACCCATAAAGAAGTGTTGGGTTTTGTCCATTCTGTGTTAATTTTTTTCCATAAATTAGATACATCGGGATTTTTGTACCATCATTCGATGGAAAAAAAACTTGCTCCATTTTAAATTCATTCGCAGTAAAATTGATTTCTGGTTCAAACCATAGCTCTTGTTGAAATGTTTTTAAATCATATTTATAAATCACATCAGGAAATAAATAGGATGAAAAAGTATAATATAAAAAGGGATCTTTTTCTCTTGCCCTAATTCCATTAATTGAACCTTTGCCTGGTAAACCAATTGAGCGCAAATATTGGCCATCAATTTCATATATTTCTAAACGGTCAGACACATCTTTACGATATTGAACAATGAAATAATTATTTATTAAATTAATATGTGTTAACACATCACTTTTTTCTGATATTATTTCTACCCAATTTTCAGGTTCCGGCTGATGTATATCCATTGCAATTAACCTATTTTTAGGAGCATTTACATCCGTTAAAAAATAAAATATATTATCATCATTTCCAATATAATTGAAGCTACCCGACCAATCATCAGATAATGGTATAAACGGCTCTGTTGATCCCAGCCTGCGATAATAAATAGTATTATTTTTTGAGGTCCCATGCCATTTCCCCAGAATTAAATATTTTTTATCCTTTGTGATAATTGTATAAGGGCTATAGTCCGGGTTTTCACTATCTTCATAAATTAAACTATCCTTTTCTTGAGGTAAATTGATCTCATGAAAATATAATTTTTGATTATGGTTTTCATTTTCAAATTCTTTATCCTTTGCCGGCTCAGGATATCGACTATAATAAAAACCGTCTCCACTTGAATTCCAATCAGCTCCAGAAAATTTAACCCACTTTAAAACATTCTCATTTACTTTTCCAGTCTCTACATCTTTAATATAAATATCTGTCCAATCACTCCCCCCAGAAGACTGCCCATAAGCAAGTAAACTACCATTTTCGTTTATACTTATAAACCCAATAGATATAATACCACCCTCGCTCATTTTATTTGGGTCAAGTAATATTCTTTCTTTTCCTTTTTCTTTTACATATAGAACAAACTGATCCTGGCTTCCGTTGTTTTTAAAATAGAATTCTTTTTCACCTCTTATATAAGGCATTTCTTTTTGTGGATTATTTTTTAATTCTTTTAAAGATTTCTTAAAAATATTTTTTTCAGGAATAGTATCTAAAACAGATTGAGTTAATTTATTTTCACTTTTAATCCACGGTTTTAATTCGGGATCATTTAAGTTTTCCATCCAACGGTATGGGTCGTGGATTTTAATTCCATGAAACTCATCAATTTGACTTTCTCTTCGAGGATTTGGATATTTTGTATTTGTATTCATACACGCCATAATTAATAGTGATAAAGTAAAAATTTTATATTTCAAACTAATAATTTAATGTTGATGGTCTGGATAATGTGGTCTATGGAATAAAATATGTAATAATGACCCAGATACAACCGCCTGTATTCCACTCATAAGAGAGCGATCTATAATTCCATTTAATATTTCATTTGAGAAAAACCCTAATATCGTGGCTAAGCACATTACAAAAATAAATAATAATGTCTTATTTAAACCATACGATGGACGAGCAAGCATCCAAATTGTAAGTCCAACAGGAAGCCGATGAAGGATAATCGCGAGAGGCAATCCAAAATCAGCATCATGTTGGTGTCCATGAGGCATCATTAAGGCCATTCCATCCAAAAGGGCATGAATTAACATTCCTGTACAAATGATTATAATAGTTGTGCGATGTGCTTTTTCATGTAAACTATCTCTCCCTTTCTCAATAATTGCAGGAATGGATGCCCCAATAAATAATAATGGAAAAGAAAGCCAGCCAATTTCTTCTAAGCTATGAGGAACAAGATGAAATACAACTAGCCCGCCCACAATTAAAAAAACACCCCTATCCACCACATTAATGGCCTTTCTATTAAAAGTATATAATTGATAAAGAGCTGGCCCAAGTGATATTGCAACCAAGCTTAAAACAAGCAGGGTATAATTATTAGTTAACATTTTTTCCTAAATTAAATTAATGATAAAAATCTCTTTGGAATGAGGTCATAAATTATTCAAATTTTGCAACCTTTTTTTAATCATTTTCTTGCTAATTTAGGAATTATATGCGAGCATTATTGATTCTGTTGCCTCTAATTTTATTAATTGGATGTAAATCAGAAGCAGAACTAACCCTCGAAAGAGGAATACAATACTATGAATGGGCGGTTGAAAGCAATGGTAGCAATGTAGATAAAGCTGTTATTGAATTCAAACAAGTCGTTCGGTTATTATCTTCAAATTTACCAAACATTTCGCAAAACGAAGTAGTCGTTTTAGCAAAAGCACACCACAATTTGGCTATATGCTATTTAAAGAAAGATTGGCATGATTCGGCAGAACAAGAAGCAATGAAAGCGTTTCAACTGCTTCCTACTGAAGATAACTATGAAACTTTATCTATTGTAAAATCTGAAAGAAAGAAAAAATAAATAATATAATTTTATTCTTTTTTCAAACGATTCATTAAAATTATGGATTTACAAAATAAATATGCACCAAAAAGTATATGCTTTGGCTGTGGACCTGCAAATGAGCATGGTTTAAAAATTCAAAGCATTCCTGACGGTGATAACGTTTATGCCGTTTTTCAACCCCAATCTCATCATCACGCATTTCCAAATATATTAAGTGGTGGAATAATTGGTACTCTTTTGGATTGTCATTCTAACTGGACGGCGGCATGGGCAATTATGAATAATAGAAATGAAATTCAACCCCCATGTACAGTGACTGCTAAATATACAGTAAATTTATTAAAGCCCTGTCCTACAAAAACCCCTGTTAAGTTAATTGCATCAATTGTAGAATTGAATAATAAAAAAGCAATTATTAAATCTGAATTAATTGCAGATGATATAATTTGTGCAACTTGTGATGGAATTTTTATTGCCGTTGAAGAGGGTCATCCCGCATATAATAGGTGGTAATATGAAAAAAATTAATAAAACAAATGAACAATGGAAATGTGAATTGTCCCCTCTAGAATTTCATATCACCCGAGAAGGAGGAACCGAAGCCCCTTTTTCAAACAAATTTGTAAATCATTTTGAGAATGGTACATATCAATGTGTGTGTTGTCGTGCAGATTTATTTATTTCAAATCATAAATATAATTCAAAAACAGGATGGCCAAGTTATAATCAACCAATTAATGAAAATGTATTAACTGAAATTGAAGATAAGTCTTTAGGGATAATTCGTACAGAAATTAAATGTTCTAATTGTGATGCACACTTAGGACATGTATTTCCCGATGAAAGCCAAAAAACAGGTCGACGGTACTGAATGAATTCAGTCGCTTTGAGGTTCAAAGAAAAAAAATCAGAGTGAAGAAAATACTTTTAACGGGTATTATTCTTTTTTTGGTTAGTTCGTGCTCACATAGTTTGCGATTTGTTGGTGAACACAAACATAGAGAAGTTACTATTTATAGAGATAATTGGGGTGTTCCCCATATTTATGGCAAAACAGATGCAGACGTTGCATTTGGATTGGCTTATGCACATGCTGAAGACGATTTAGAAAATATCGTCTTTTCATTATTAGCGGGAAGAGGGAAACTTGGTGAATATTTTGGTAAGGATCTCGCACCAAATGATTATCTCGTTCAGCTTTTTGGTTTATGGGATAATCTCAAAAATAATTATAATAAACTCGATAGTGAAACAATTAAACTTTGCAATGCCTATGCCGAAGGGTTTAATCATTATTTATTAAAACATCAACCAAAAGATATACCTAAAGAAGTATATCCGGTCAAAGGTGAAGATTTAGTTGCCGGGTTTATGCATAAAACGCCATTTTTTTATGGATTAAATAAAGTGCTCTCCCAAGTAATGGTAGATAAATACCCACAAGAAACAAAAATGTATTCTTATTTTCCCGAGGTTTATGGTGAATCAATGGGTTCTAATGTATTTGCTGTTTCACCATCCCGAAGTAAAAATGGGCACACCTTGTTTATGAGCAATACCCATCAGCCATGGAATGGTCCTACCGCATGGTATGAAGTACATTTACATAGCGAAGAGGGGTGGAATACGGTTGGCGGATTATTTCCTGGTTCTCCAATTATTTTAGTAGGACATAATGAAAATTTAGGATGGTCACATACTGTAAATAATCCAGATTTAATTGATGTTTATGAATTGGAGTTGTCAGGGGATGACCTTTTAAAATATAAAGTTGATGATGAATGGCTTGATCTTGAAGAAATACCTATTTCATTTAAAGTCAAATTAATCGGACCTATAAAATTAAATATAACTCAAACAGGCTATCGTTCAATATTTGGACCTGTTTTTGAAAGTGAATCCGGTAAAAAGTATGCAATTCGATTTCAAGGCATGGATGATGTTCGCGTTGTAGAACAATGGTATAAAATGAACAAGGCATCAAATTTTAATGAATGGAAAGATGCAATGTCGATAACGGCTATACCAAGTTTTAATACGGGCTACGCAGATAAAGATGGAAATATATTCTATGTCTATAATGCTAAATTTCCTACTCGTTCGCCCGGGTATAATTGGCGAGGATTATTACCTGGCAATACCAAAGAAACACTCTGGGGAAATAATATTTCATTTTCAGAGCTTCCACAAGTAATGAACCCAGCCTCTGGATTTATTCAAAATTGTAATAGTTCTCCTTTCGAAACAACAGATGGCAATGATAATCCCGAGGAATCTCATTTCCCTGAATGGCTAGGCATTGAAACGATTATGACAAATAGAGCATTACGGTCTTTAGAATTATTTGGAGATGATAAACATATTTCATATGATGAAATGATGAAATATAAATATGACTTAAAATATTCTGAAAAATCAAATATTGTTAAAATTATTAAAAGAACAGATGAAATTATAACAAATGATCCACTTTTATTTTCAGCCATACATATTTTACAAAAATGGAATTTAGAAACAAATATTCAAAACCCACATACTGCATTTGTAATTTTTAGTCTTTTTAAATTTATTGAAGATAACCCCTCGCAAATTAATTTAAATGAATTAGAAGATCATCTTTTGCTCAATGCAAAAAAATTCAATAAATGGTATGGAGGATTAGAAGTTCCATGGGGAGAAGTTAATCGATTAATTCGTGGAAATATCAATTTACCCTTAAATGGAGGGCCAGATATAAACCATGCCATATATGGATCTCCACAAAAAAATGGGATATTAAAAGGGGTAGCGGGCGACTGTTTTATAATTTATGCTGAATGGGACAAGAATGGAAGAGTCAGCTCACAAAGTATTCATCAATTTGGTTCTACACAAAACATGGATTCTAAACATTATAATGATCAGGCAATTTTATTTAGCCAGAAAAAGATGAAGCCTGTTTTATTTGAACTATATGAAATTAAAGAAAAAGCAGAACAAATTTATAAACCCTAATTTATTTTATTAAATGAAATAGGACTAAAAATTGTAATATCAGTTAATAATGAGAATAAATAGTTATTTAATATTAGAAAAGGAAAAAGAATGGGTTTAGATAAATTATATAAATTAGGTAAAACATTAGCTGTATTTACACTAACGGTTTTATTAATATCAATAACAGCTAAAGTATGGTGCGGTGGATGTGAAAATCGAAATAGTCGTTTTGGTAAATCATGTGCCGTTTCACCCTGTGCAAGTGGAAATCAAGAAGTTCAAGTCTTTGCATGGGATTCAGACAGTGGAGAAATTGACATCGAAGCAATTATAAGCGGTGAAGACTTAGACGATGAAACAAAAGCCATGCTAAAAAAAGCAATCAAAGATATTGATATCGATATTGAGATAGATGGCGACGGAAATGAAGTAAAGAAAAAAGTAATGGTTAAAATTATCGGTGAATAAATATAATTTTTCCTTATAAAAAAATATAAAATTCCATTACTCTCTGTTTCAATACTTTCATCTAGTTCAATAGTCATCTACGACCTCCAGGTATAGTTTGATTATTAAGACTAATTTCTTTTATTATTCTTCCGATTTTAATCCAGGAAACTTAAACAGTTTGTATTGTATAATCACCTCATCGTAGATTTGCGATAATCGATAAATGGAAAAGTATGCCACTTGCAAAAATAGATACATTTGATAACTCCGATAAGCAATTAGCAGATATAGCGAAAGCACTTTCTCATCCCGCTCGTATTAATATTCTTCGAATATTAAATGAGCGTAATTCTTGTATTACCGGAGAGATTGTTGATCTAATCCCCTTATCCCAATCAACGGTAAGTCAACACTTGAAGGAATTAAAACGGGTGAATCTAATAAAAGGGGAGATTGAAGGTCCACGCACATGTTACTGTCTTAATGAAGATGTCGTTGAAAAAACAAAATCTGTATTTACAAAACTGTTTTCAACATTTAAGTGTTGTTAAATAAAAATTAAAAAAAGGTAGAAAAATGGAAAACAATGAAATGAAAAATATAGTCCAGGAAAAATATGCTGAAATTGCTACAGAAAATACATCTTGCTGTGGATCTAATCCAGCAACAGATTATTCCGCTTTTAACTTAGATTATACCCGTTTAGACGGATATGTAGAGGATGCTGATCTACATCTTGGATGTGGTATTCCAACAGAGCATGCTAATATCAAGCAGGGCGACACAATTGTCGACTTGGGTTCTGGTGCAGGAAACGATGTTTTTGTAGTTAGAAGCATTATTGGAGACAAGGGCAAGGTTGTTGGTATAGATATGACGCCTGAAATGGTTGATAAAGCAAATATGAATAAAGAAAAGCTCGGTTTTGAAAATGTTGAGTTCAAATTGGGTGACATTGAGAATCTTCCACTTGATGATGAAATAGGTGATGTGGTTGTGAGTAATTGCGTTCTTAATCTTGTGCCGGATAAAGAAATAGCTTTTAATGAGATTCATCGTATTTTAAAACCAGGCGCACATTTTTGTGTTTCCGACATTGTGCTTGAAGGTCAAGTTCCACCAGAATTGAAAAAATCAGCAGAAATGTATGCAGGATGTGTCTCTGGTGCTTTACAGAAAAATGAATATCTGGAAATAATTGAGAAAGTCGGGTTTAAAGATATTGAAGTGAAAAAAACTCGCGAAATTGTTTTACCTCAAAATTTAATTCAATCATTTATGGATGATTCGCAATATGAAAAATATAATAAAAGCAATATAGGTATTTATAGCATTACGGTGGTGGCTACAAAAAAATAACATATTTATCCATCCTTATGGATTTACTAAAATTGTTGAAGAATAAAGTAATGGTGAAATTTATTGGTGAATAAATAAAAATTTAGCCCTTCACACAATCCTCTCTAGTTAGAGAGGAAATTAATTACTTTACTCTTATTTAATTCAGTATTTCTCTTATGCTCAAGGAAATTGTCTTACCAATTAATTGACTGCCTTCTAGGTCATGATTAAACGGCTGATCATACATTAAAGATATTGAGCGAGTATTGGTCCATTTGTATTCTAAACCAACAGCACCATTTAATTGTTTTTTTGCAGAATTATTTTCAATCATTCCAATGCCTATTTCAGATGTACTATTTATGAAACGAAGTTTAAAATATGGATAAATTTCACCATAAACAGCTACCTGTCTAAGGGTTTGCAATTGAAGGTTGATTGAATTCCCCGGTTTATATCCTATGTCGCTTTCTGTAATGGGAACAGATGCAGAACCTGATACACCAAATACCCACGGGAATTTAGATCTCCACCACCACTCAAAACCAAGAGAGCCTGAATATTGACCGGTACCTAATCTTAAACTTTTATCCTCCTCTGTTATTTTTTGACCTGTTGGTAATGTTATTTTACCATTAATAAATAATTTTTGTCCTGGCCCCATAACATTATTTTTTACTATCCAACGAAGATTTACAGAAATATCGCCCAACCCTTTTTTAATTTTATTTTTATGTTCTGAATCAGGGCTTTCTTCAACATTATATTGATTCCATCTTTTAAATGGAATACTAACAAAAGCATTGATGTTTTCAGTTATTCCAAACATACCGTAAACATTTAACAAATTTAAATCTACATTGCCTTCTAACTCTATATTATTATCTGACTCAAAAGTCATATATGACATGCTGGTGCCAAGCATAATTTGATTACTACTTAAACCAACTCCTTCTGTTGCACTTCCGACCGAAAGTGTCGGGCTACTTCAAAGAGGGCATTGTGCAAATAATAAGATTGGAAATAAACCAACTAATAAAGTAAATAATAATTTCTGTTTCATGATTTTTCTTTCTGTTTTTTATTTCAATTATATCTTAGATTGGATATTGCTAAGAAATTAACAACAATAATTATTTTTATTTTGAGCTTTCTTAAAAGATTCTCTTCCTTCTTTAAAAGCAAAATAAGCAATTATTATTGAGCCTATTGCATCTATTTGTTTAAATTCAAATAATTCATACCCAATACAGGAAATAAGTAAAACAAATGACAACTGCATACACACCTTTGTACAATTTGCATCAGCTATAATTGCATCAGAATTTAATTTTTTACCTATTTCTAATTTTTCATGTACCAACCACCACATTACAATAATAGAACTTGTTGATACAATAATTCCCCAAAATGTAGTTATTGGATGAATTCCATAAATTAAATTATAAATTGATGTAATTGAAATCCCTAATGTTAATAGATAAAAAGAAGCTCCTGTAATTTGTAAAGCCCTTTTTTCAAATTGGTCTCTTTCATTAACATGATTTTTATTTACCCGTAGCATCATGTGAAAAATACCAATCCCTGAAATAACTTCTACAAATGAATCTAACCCAAAACCAAACAAAGATAAAACTTCATCATCTAACCCAAAATATATAGAAATAATTCCTTCTATTAAATTATATACAATTGTAAAAATTGCTAATAAAATTGCACGATTTATATTTGTATTACCCCTCATCTGAAAACCATTGAAATAATGCGGGGATTACAAGTAAAGTTAAAATAGTTGAAGTAAACAACCCGCCGACTACTACGGTTGCCAAAGGTCGTTGAACTTCGCTACCAGCTCCCGATGCAAATAGTAAAGGAAGCAATCCTAAAGATGTTGTTAATGCAGTCATTAATACAGGCCTTAGTCTTAATTGAGCACCTTTAATAGATGCTTCATATTTTGTTGCCCCTTCTTTTACTAATTGATTCATATATGATAACAACACCATTCCATTTTCTAAAGCAATTCCAAAGAGAGCAATAAATCCAACAGAAGATGGAACAGATAAATTTTGCCCCGTGAGCCAAAGTGCAACAATTCCCCCTACAAGAGCGAGAGGAATATTGAGTAAAATAAGAAGTGAGTTTTTTAGAGAATTAAAACTAATAAACAATAATAAGAAAATAATAATTAGAGTAATTGGAACTACTACTGCTAGTCGTTTATTTGCTTCTTGTTGAAGCCGAAATTGTCCACCCCAATTAAGTAAATAACCTGGAGGTAAAACAACCTTCTCCTGAATTGCACTTTTTCCCTCTTCAACAAACGAGCCAATATCTCTATCAGAAACATTACATTGTATTGTGATAAATCGTTGATTATTTTCTCTTGTGATTTGGCGTGGCCCTGTAATTTCTTGGATATCAACTAATTCCGACAATGGAATGTTTATTCCACGAGGAGATTGCACAACTATATTAGAAATTGCCTCAACAGAATTTCTATATTTTTCTTCAAATCTAACTGTAATATCAAACCGTCTATTTCCTTCAAATATTTCTCCCACTTTTTCACCACCTATAGAAGAATGAACTATCTCTTGAATATCAGATATATTTATACCATATCGAGCAATTGCCTGCCTATTAATCGTTATAAGTAATTGAGGAGTACCTGAAACTTGATCGACTTGTACATCATCAGCGCCAGGCACTTCACGAATAACGGCTGAAATTTTATCAGCTTTTGCTTTAAGTATTTCTAAATCATCTCCAAAAAGTTTAATTGCAAGCTCTGCTTTAATTCCTTCTAACAATTCATCTACATTCATTGCAATAGGCTGAGTAATATTAACCAAAACGCCAGGCACATCATCAAGAGTTTCGCGAATTATACTTTCTAATCCATCTTGATTTAAATTAGGTCTCCAATTTCCTTTTTCAGCTAATATTACATACATTTCTGCACTATTTACAGGGTCTGCATGAGCCCCCACTTCACCTCTTCCTATTCGAGAAACAACGGAAGTAATTTCAGGAATACTCATCAATCTTTTTTCTATTGCTAGTGTGGTTTTTTTACTTTCGGTCAACGAAATAGATGGTGCCATTGAAACCCTTACCACAATAGATCCTTCATTTAATTTTGGGGTAAACTCAGATCCTAATTGTGGAAAAATTGTAATTCCAGCTAATATTAAAAACACCGCTAAACTAACAGCAATCGTTCTGTTTTTTACAAAATGAGTGATAATTGGAGTGTAAAATTTATTGAGTATTTTTACCAGCCAAATTTCTTTTACTAATTTTAAATCTTTCGGAATTTTTAGAACAAAGGTAGATAAAACAGGAGCAATTATTGTTGCATAAATCAAAGACCCAAACATTGCGATTGCGATTGTATATGCAAGAGGTCTAAATGTTTTTCCTTCTACGCCTTGCAAGGTAAATAAAGGTAAAAATACAATTATAATTATAATTATTGCAAAACTTACGGGTTTTATTACTTCTAAAAATGCACTTGATATTAATTGTTTTTTCGATTTAGAATGCCCTGAACTTTTTAATACTTTTTCGATATTTTCAATAACAACAATTGCACCATCAACTAACATTCCAATCGCAATTGCTAATCCACCAAAAGACATTAAATTAGCCGAAATATTAAAGTAGTTCATTCCAATCATTGCAAATAAAACTGAAAATGGAATGGATGCCGCAACAACGATGCTTGGTCTAATTGAGCCCATAAAAATAAATAATATCAATACGACAAGAATAATTCCCTGTAATAATGCATTACTTACTGTTTTCACACAAGCAGTTACTAGTGTTTTCTGTTCATAATATGGTACAATTTTAATTCCTTTGGGTAAAATATTATTTATTTCATCCATTTTTGTTTCAACTTGGCCTATTACTGATGATGAATTAGTACCATAGAGCTTTACCACCATACCCGAAACAACCTCGCCTATTCCATTGTAAGTTTGAATACCTCGCCGTATTGCACCTCCAATTTCTATATTTGCAACTTCTTTAAGTAAAACGGGTGTACCAGATTCAGATTTAAGAATAATATTTTCAATATCCTCAATTCCAGACGCTAACCCAACGGAACGCACAATAAATTCTTCAGAGTTTTTTTCAATAAATTGTGCACCAACATTCAAATTATTATTTCTAATTTTTTCAATCACATCTTGAATCGTAATGTCATATTGCAATAGTGAAAAAGGGTTTATATTTACTTGATATTGTTTTTCATAACCACCAATTCCTAAAACTTCGGTAACCCCAGGTACTGTTTGAAGATGGAATTTGACAATCCAATCCTGAATAGATCGTAATTCTTCAAGAGAATATTGTCCACTTTCATCATCTAAATAATAAAACAATATTAACCCCATCCCTGTAGAAATTGGACCCATCTCGGGTTCTCCAAATCCTTCTGGGATTTGTTCTCTTGCTTCTTGAATTCGTTCATTTACCAACTGTCTAGCAAAATAAAGATCTGTTCCATCCTTAAAGTAAATATTCACGACTGATAATCCAAAATTAGAGACAGATCGAATTTTTGCTAATTCAGGCAAACCATTCATTGCAACCTCCACAGGATATGTTACATATTTTTCTACTTCTTCAGGAGCAAGACCTTCAGTTGTTGTAAATACTTGTACTAAATTTGGTGATACATCGGGGAAAGCATCAATTGGAAGCTGTTTGTAACTGGTATAACCTGCGCCTAAAATAAGTACAGAAATTGTCAATATTAATAATCGATTTTGTAAAATAAATTGAATTAATTTTCCCACAATAGCTTTCCCCTTTTTTATCTAACCATTAACTTTAAATATGATTCAAATATGTTAATTGATTAAAGTTGTAATTCTTAATTTCTAATTAATGATTATGACCACCGCCAAATGAAGATTTAGCTATTTGGGCTTTCAATATAAAACCACCTTTTTTAACATATTGTTGACCAATTTTTAATCCTGACAATATTTCTACAAATTCAGAATTTTGTTGACCAATTTTTATATTAATAGGTTCATATCCATGTTCATTTTTTGTAAAGACTACATCTAAACCTTTTATAGTTTCAATTGCTGTTTTTGGAATCATAATACTACAACTAGATTGACTAATGGTAACAAACCCGGTAATAAACTGTCCTGGCCGAAGCCATCCATATGAATTAGAAAGCACTACTCGAGCAATTGCTGTTCGTGTATGTTCATCAATTGTAGGTGATATAAATGAAATTTCGCCCGATATTGAAGGAAAATCTTTTTTAATTAAAACATTTACAGTTTGTCCAATTTTTAATTGTGTCAAATATTTTTGATAAACGCTTAAATTCAACCATACTTTTGAAAGATTTGCGATTGCAAAGAAATTATCTGAATTTTGAGCCGTTTCTCCTTTTGTAAAGTGCATATCAATTATAATACCATTAATTGAAGATTTTAACTCATAAACGGTAAGACTTTCATTACTTTCAATAATTGCAAGTAAATCACCCTCGTTAACTTTATCACCAATTTGTTTATAAACCTCTTTTACTAATCCACCAAAACGAGGAGTAATATGCACCAGTCTATCAGGATCCAGCTGTATTTCTCCAGGTAATTCAATTGTTTTATTTAAAATGCCACTTGAAGCAATATCAACCTCAGCCCCAAATTCAAAAAGTACTTTTTCAGTAATATTTTCTTTATGATCTTCATGATCACCATGTCCAGAATGGCTTTCATGTTCCTGTATTGAATAATTATTTTGATGTGAATTCACCATTTCTTTTGTAACCCAAAAGGTAATGAGTGCTGTTATAATTATTGTACTAAGTATAATTTTTTTCATTTAACTAAAGCCCTAAATTTTATTATATTCATCAATGATTATGATGATGATCGTCATTGTCATTGTCATTGTGATTATGTTGATGCTCCTCTTCATGATGCTGGGTATCATCTTCTGTATTTTTTTCTAAATGAGTTTCATGAAGGTGTTGAATTTCTAATTTATCAGTTATTGCTTTTGCAGAATAATATCCATTTAATTGAAATACGAGTAAAAATGAGCCTGCAATTATTAACATCCAATTTGTCACTATTGAAATATTAGATAATTTTTTCCGTAACAAAAGTAATATTGGAAAAGCGATTACTAAAGCTGTTATTTGCCCAATTTCAACACCTGCATTAAAAGATAAAATTTTATAAACTAATTGATGGTGTCCCAAGTCAATTTGTTGCAAACGAGTTGAAAGGCCAAACCCATGAATTAATCCAAATATAAACACCATAAAAACTTTATTTGGTACATTTATGGATAACCATTTATTGAAACCATCAAGATTTTCAAATCCTTTATAAATAACACTGAATGCAATTACAGCATCAATTAAATAATAATTTGCATTTATCTCATAAAATGTAGCAAAAATAAGAGTGATACTATGTCCTATGGTAAATGCTGTGATAAATTTTGCAATGTCAGCAAGTCGGGATAAAAAGAAAATCACTCCAATTAAAAACAATATATGATCATAGCCTGTTATCATATGTTTTGCTCCTAGTATAAAAAAATCTGAAAGCCCACCTTGAACCATTTCCACCTTATCCGATTCTGACACACCATGTGCAAAGATAAATGAAGGTAAACACAATATTGATAATTTTAAAAATAAGTTTTTCATTTTAATTTTCTCCTAAAAATGAGTGATTTGTTCTCCCGAGAATACGATTAATTTCCCAGGTTTTATTATGATAGTCTTGAAGAGCATTTAAATATTGAATCTGAGATAGAAACCACATTTCTTTAGCATCTACAACCTCTAAATAAGTATATCGTCCATTCATATATCCATCCATTATAATTGAATATGCTGAATTTGCTTCAGGTATAATCATTGTTTCCAATAGTATAATCTCAGATTTAATTTCATTTAATGAATTGATAATATTTTCAATTTGAGAATTAATATCATTTTTTATTTTTATTAATTCAAGTTGAGTCATTTCTAATACAGAAAGTTCTCGGTTAATATTGCCATTATTTTGATTAAAAAGAGGAATAGGTAATGTTACCCCTAATTGGAAAGAATTCCCTAATTCATTTTTTTTTATTCCTGTTCCAAATTCAATATCTGGTATTATTTTTAATTTTTCTAATTTAACTTTTATATTTTGAATTTGAATTTGAATGTTTGCTTGAACTATTTTAGGTGCAATATTTATATTAAATTCATTATTTATTTTAAATGGTGTGGAAAAATGATATAAATCTGATAAATGTCCTACTGCAATATTATAAGACAAACTATTATCTTCATAAAATGTAGATAATGAATTCCAGGCATTGGGTAATTGGTTTTCAATTTTCAATAATTTTATTTTTTCTTGATATAATTGAATTTTTGCCCGAGATGCTTCAACGGGAGAAAATTTACCTGCAATAACTTTCTTTTTTACCGCTTCTAATAATTCTTCAGAAATTAATATTCGGTTTCTCTGAAGTGATTTCATTTCCTGATAAAAAAGAATTTCGATAAATAAGTGATATGATTCATTTAAAACCTGAGATTTTTGTTCATCATATTCTAATTTGGCTAAATTTAATTCAAATTCTCTTAATTGAATATTTTGTTTTCGTTTCCCTCCAAGTAAAATATCTTGAGTAAGCATTCCACTTATCTCGGGTTCAATTCCAAAATCAGATTCAATTGACAAGTTTGGATTAGAAAATTTTCGACTTTGTTTTAATTGCGCCGTTTTTACTTCAACATTTTTTTTACTTAACTTAAGTATTGAATTATGTTGAAGGACAATATCTGTAAGCGTATTAATATTTAGTTCTTGACTAAAAGTACACGATATTAAAATGACATAAATTAGCCATTTAATTAATAAATTCATGGTATTCCTTTCTAAAAAATTAATTATAGCGGTTACATTAACCGGAAAATCAAATAATAAAAAGGGTGTTTAAGTTAGAAGTATTGTTGTTTTTATAAAGAGGGGTGTAGGAGGTAGAATTGTTTCTACCTGTTGAATAGAAAACTGAGAGTTCTGAAATTGCTCAAAAGGTGTTATTGTGAATTCAAAAATATAATTATCAATTACAACATTATTTGAGTGACTTAAAAAATTTAAATCTGGATTATAGTTCCAAAACGGAATATCAAAACAATTATCGCAATCATCTTGATGTTCATCTGTTTTTTGGACAGGAACACGACATGCAATATCACATTCCGCTTCAATATTGATATGACCATCAGTTTCAAAACATAAAACCGGTGCTTCAATTCCATTTTGAAGTAATATTCCAAAACAAAAAACCCAAACAAATATTTGATGAATGATATTTTTTCTCTGTTTTCTCATTTGTTAAATATATTAAATAAATTAGATATAATTGGTGCGATTAAAAAAATGATTATTACCCCTAAAAATAGTATAATCATATATAAAAATAAGAAGCTAAAACCTCTTTCTCCGATAATTTTTATTTATAAGTTAATAATCCATTTTTAAAAACAAATTTACCATTTGAATTTATTACTGCAAACGGGATAGAGTTTTTATTTATAGATTCATATCCAATTAAAATTAATTTTTCACCGGGGTAAACAGGATAGCCAAAACGACCATTTATACTAATTAATTGACCAATATCATTATTTAATATTTTTTCAATTAAATTTGAACAGCTCATTGACATAACACACGCACCATGTAAAATAGTCCCTTTAAAACCAGCCAGCTTTGCTAATAATGGATTTATATGTATAAAATTAAAATCACCTGAAACTTCTGCAAATTTTAACTCTTGACCTTTTTCAGTTTGCATTTCAATTCTAAATTTTTCTTTCAAATCTTTAGTTTGTTCTATGTTTTTTCGAGGATTTTTTAATTTTTTTCGAACAATAAACCCTGTTTGAGATTCCACGACGAGTACATTTTTATTAAACCCACGTCCACTAATTTTAATTTTTTCTCCTACAGGAGTTTCTATTATATTATTAATTTCTATTTTTATTTTTAATTGATCATCCACTTTTAATGGGTTATGCCATATAATTTTCTGGTCTGCAAATACACCCCTTAATAAATTTATATTTAAACCTTCATGAATTAGTAATTTTTTTATTAATGGAAATGTAAGTTTATAAAGTAAAAATGGAGGTGCATAATATTTACTAAAATAAGCGGGATTATTATCTTTAGTTGCATTAGAAAACAGTTCGATATCTTGGTGTGAAATTGGTTTTATGATTTCTTCAAATGAATAACCAATCATGTTTCTATTCATTTTATACGAATTTATATTCTTAATTAATGATTTAAAAAGTTTCCAATCAAATGATGACAAATTAAATCCATTCCTCTAATTCTAATAATTTTATTTTCATATCTAATCCACCCCCATAACCCCCAAGCCCTCCATTTTGAGCAATTACACGATGACATGGTATTACTATTGGAAGTGTATTTGTTGCATTAGCAGTACCAACGGCACGCATTGCTTTTGGATGACCAATATTTTTTGCTATTTCACCATACGATTTTGTCTGTCCAAAAGGTATTTTTGTTACAGCTGTTAATACTTTTTTTCTAAAATCTGTTGTAAATAATTGATATTTAAAAGTGAATACTTTTCTTTGTGCAAAAAAATATTCTTCAAGTTGAGTTTTAGCCAGAGATTGTGGATTTTTATATTTCTTAAATGTATTATAATTTAATTTTTTTTTACACCAATTTTTTATTTTCTCTTTACTGGAATCGGGTAATCCAATATAAACTACAATACTTTTATATTCAACTATTGTTAAATTTCCAATTGGTGTGCTGACATTATAATATCTTAAATCCATATTACTAATTTTAATACAATCATGCTATGTGGTTATAGAATTAATCCTTAAAAAACCCGTAAATTTACTATGTGTATTTTCAATCATATTTACGATAAATAAAAATGGAAGGTATTAAAATGAGTGAACAAGCCAAGATTCAACTTCCTGAGTTAGAACATGAATCTGCTATCATTACGGGTAGTGAAGACGAAAAAGCTTTTGATATAACAAAATTACGCCCCAATACAGGACATATTACACTTGACCCTGGTTATGGAAATACGGGTGCATGTATAAGTGATATTACATTTATAGATGGTGAAAAAGGGATTCTCAGATATAGAGGATATCCTATAGAACAGCTTGCTGAACAATGTAAATTTACAGAAATTTGTTATTTACTTCTTTATGGTGATTTACCAACAGAAGAACAGCAACAACAGTTTAGTTCGCGAATTAAACAAGAACAAAATATCCATGAAGACATGAAACGGTTTTTTGATGGCTTTCCAATTACTGCTCATCCAATGGCAATTTTGTCTGCCATGATTACTTCATTATCGGCCTATCATGAAAGTACCGATATTTCTGATATAGAAAAAATTGATGCTGATATTATCCGGTTATTAGGAAGAGTAAAATCTTTTGCTGCTTTTTCATATCGTAAATCACATGGACTACCCTATATATACCCACAACAAGATTTAAGCTATGTTGAAAATTTTCTCCACATGACGTTTTCAGATACTCAAGAAAATTATAAAACAGACCCAGTATTAGCTGAAGCGTTAAATCTTCTATTAATTTTACATGCTGATCATGAACAAAATTGTTCGACAAGTACGGTGAGAATGGTAGGGAGTAGCCATGCAAATTTATATACAACTATTTCTGCCGGTATTGGCGCTCTTTGGGGGCCACTACATGGAGGTGCAAATCAACGAGTAATTGAAATGCTTGAAGAAATTAGAGATGATGGAAGTGATTATAAAAAATATGTGAACATGGCAAAAGATAAAAATTCAGATTATAAATTATTTGGGTTTGGTCATCGTGTATATAAAAATTATGACCCTCGAGCAAAAGTGTTATCTCAAGTTGCAGATAGAGTTTTAAAAGCATTAAATGTTGACGACCCACTTATGGAAATTGCTAAAAATTTAGAAGAAGTCGCATTAAATGATGAATATTTTATTGCGAGAAAATTATATCCAAATGTAGATTTCTATAGTGGTATTATCTATAAAGCAATGGGGATTCCAACGAATATGTTTACTGTAATGTTTGCACTCGGAAGACTTCCAGGATGGTTAGCGCATTGGAGAGAAATGATTCTTGATCCTAAATCTAGAATAAATCGGCCAAGGCAAGTTTATACTGGTCCTACATTTAGAGATGTAACTCAAATTAAGGATAGATAATCTGAAAGCATACCATGGTTTAGTAAAGCATGTGCTTGAAACGGGAGTTCGAAAAGAAAACCGAACAGGCACAGATACAATTTCTGCTTTTGGCGCTCACTATAAAGTAGATCTCGCAAATGGACTTCCATTACTTACTACAAAGAAAGTTTTCTTTAAATCAGTTATTAGAGAACTATTATGGTATTTAAGTGGTGAGACTCATATTCGAAATCTTAGAAAACATACAAAAATTTGGGATGCTTGGACCTCAGAGGAAAAGAACTGGGAAATTGGACGGATGTATGGATACCAGTGGGTAAATTGGGAAAAGTATACCAAAGATGATAATACGGGTCAGTATAATAAAACTTACATTAATCAAATTGATGAAGTCATTAATTTAATTAAAAATAATCCTGAATCTCGTCGAATGGTTGTGACGGCATGGAACCCTTCTGTGCTGGATGAAATTGCACTTCCTAGCTGTCATGCTTTTTTTATTTTTAATGTTACAGGAGATAAATTAAATTGTCATTTAACTCAAAGAAGTGGAGATATCGCTTTAGGAATACCATTTAATTTAGCTTGTTATGCAACATTAACTCAAATGATTGCACAGGAAACAGGATATAAATTAGGCCAATTTTCTCATTATATTAATGATGCACATATTTATGTAAATCATGTTGATGGACTAAAAGAACAATTAGAAAGAGAATTTAGGCCACTACCAAAATTAGAAATAAAAAATAAATCATTTTGGGATTTAGAGTTTGAAGATTTTACTTTAAAAGATTACAATCCTCACCCTTCTATTCGCTTTGAAGTTGCAGTTTAGTGGATATTCACCTAATTTGGGCACAAGACTTAAAAAGTGCAATTGGGAAAAATAATGATTTACCATGGTATATTCCAGAAGATTTAAAAAACTTTAAACAACTTACCTTAAATCAACCAATTGTAATGGGTAGAAATACGTGGGATTCATTAAAATTTAAACCTCTCCCCAAACGAAGAAATATTGTTTTAACTTCTAAAAATAATATTGAATCAGCAGATACATTTGATAGCCTAGATCATTTATTAAGTGATTTAATAAATAAGAAAACAAAAAAAATATTTGTTATTGGAGGAGCTCAAATATATAAGTTATTTTGGGGGTTAGCAACATCATTACATATTACAATTATATCTGATAAATGTGAAAATGCAGATACTTTTTTTCCATTTTCAATGGATGATATAAAAAATGATTTTAGGTTAATACTTTCAAGAGATTTAACAAATTCTGCTCAATATCAATATTGGGAACGAAATTAGTCAATTGCTTTTCGGATTAATATTCCTGTTAATCCAGAAACACCACCTATAATTATGGGTAAAATTAATATAATAATTGCTAGCATGAATGAATTATTTACATTCATCATTGTTGCAACTCTAGCCATTAAAATTTCTCCACCAATTATCCATCTATAAAATAAAATAATTGCCCATGTAATTGTTAATGTGGAGCTTCCTATCTGAATAGCAGATATATTACTTTCCGCCATTGCCCCGATTATTACACAATAAATTACACCAGCCCACCATGGTAAAAAATATAATACAGGAAATAATATTAAAACAAAAACAGACATTTTTTTAATGTAATTCATGAATTTTCTCCATTAATAATGATAACTTTTCCATTAATATCTTCAGGGTTTGAACTTGAATTAATATCTCTTAGTTCTCCAGCTCTCCATTCTTCAAGCATATTATCATAATATTTACTTCCAGGATATCCAGATTGACCTCCAGGTAAAATCCCTTTTGCTTTTGGAGGTGAGGACATTTCAACAATATATCTCCACGAAGGACCAAAATGTTTTCGAGTTGCATTTGGAATTAATTTTCCACCACCTGTTGATAAATTTTCGACACCAAATCCTGGAATTTTAGCAAGATGTAAAATATCTGTTCCTCTATAATTCCCCCAGAACCATAATTCAGATAATTGACCCACTTCTTGAGTTAACAAATTAATTGTATTTTCAAAACTTTTATATACTAAGTCAGAAAAAAGTTCTTTTTTATTTGTATTAATGTTGTCAATCCATTTAGAATTTTGTTCTTTTGTAATTAACCGTTCCAATCGTGCATAGTCTGGCCAAAGAATTTCATCATATGATTTTCCTAGTTCATCTTCCCAAACAAGATTTTCAAATTGATCAATCCATTCATTATATATTGTTGGTGCAATTTTATCAGCATCAAAGAAATAATTCCACTTAATTAACTCAGCAACAGGTTGAATAAAATGTGGTTTTAATAATGTATCATTTAAAACAGACAGAAAAACAGGAAGTACTCTTTCTGCCATTAAATTTTTATTATCCGTTTGAATTTCTATAAAATCATCAAATGTTGCATTTTTTAATGATGTTAAGTGTTGATTAATTCGCTCTCCTCTAAATGATTCTACAAACCATGGTCCTAAATAATATGGATAGTTTTCATCCGTTATATGTTGATTTGCAGAACTTACAAATCCTCTTTTAGGGTTTTTTATATGTGCCTTTTCATTATGCGGAATTGCATCATTCCAATTATATTGAGGATTTGTTCCATCCATCACAAAGCGTCCTTGGTTTTTCCATTTTTGTGGTGTATTTCCGGCATGCCAAATTGCAATATTTCCATCAATGTCTGCATATACAAAATTTTGAACGGGGCATGTAAAATATTGAAGTGCATCGACATAATCTTGATAATTTTTTGCCTTATTTAATTCATAAAATGTTTTACTTTCTGCACTTGAATCATGAGCTAACCATCTCAATGCTCTTCCAACGGACAACATTTCTCCGCTTTGATTTCGTTCATTGTGCATTCTTTTTGTTTGGCCTTCATGCGTCCAAACAACAGGGCCAAAATGAGTATAAATTACAGTATCAATGAAGCTTTTTTCACCTCTAATTTTTATCTCTTCAATTTTCTTTTCTGTTGTTAGCCATTCATTATCATAAAAATATTGATTCATTTTATTTGATTTAAATACAATATCATACCAATCCCAAACATCATCACCACCATTTGTTTCGCCCCAAGCAATATAATCATTAAATCCACTAATAACACATGGTCCTCCAGGGAGAGAGGCACCATAAACATTAAACTCAGGGGTATTTAAATGAATTTGATACCAAATATTTGGTAATGTTAGACCTAAATGTGGGTCATTTGACAAAAGAGGAAACCCTGATTTTGTTTTTGATCCGTCAACAGCCCAATTATTACTTCCAATTCGTGCATCCGGCTGTATCAAAACCTTATCTTGATATGGGTTTGCACGATAAAGTGAATCAGGAAATGGTATTGATTTAATAGGTTTTGCAAATGGAGTCTCTTTAGGAATAATTGGATCTAAATAATTAGGAAACTCTGGATACAAATCGTTTAAATCTTCCATACCAATTTTATCCCATAATTTATTAAAATCAAGGTCTGAAGATCTACCACTTAAACTAAATGCCATTGTTTTAAGAAATAATAAAGTCTTTAAGGGTGTCCATTTTTCAGGTTTATAATCTAATATTTTATATTCAATTGGATATTGATCCCAATTTAAAGAATTAATATAAGCATTAACTCCGTCAGCATAAGCCTCTATACCACTATATACATTTTTATGTTTCATTGTTTCTATTAGGCCTTTTTCAGCAGAATAGACCATTCCTATTCGTCGTTGGTATTGATCAAAAGGTAATGCCTTTGGGCCAATAATTTCTGAAATTCTTCCACCTGCGGCCATTGTTTGAAACTCCATTTGCCAAAGCCTATCAAAAGCAGTGATATATCCCTGTGTAAAACATAAATCATAATCATTTTTTGCAAAAATATGGGGCACATGATTTTCGTCAATTATTAATTTGACTTCATTCTGAATTTCATCAAAGTTTAATATATTTTTATTATGAATATCTGAATTGACAAGGGATAAAAAACCATGAAATGGATCTAAAAACGTTGCTAATGGGGGGATATTTCCCATTTTATTATTAAGTAAAATTGTTATTCCGATAAGAAAAAAAATGCTAATAATTGCTTTAATATATTTCATTTAATCTTTCTATTTTGAATAAATAAATATGATAAAATTACAAGCCATACAATAATTACAACAGCATAAAACCATTCTTTAAACATTTGTATTCCTTAATTTTTTTTCTATGAAAATTCTATACTTAGCGAGGTTTATTAGAATTAAACTAAAATTAACCAGTGAAAATAAAAATAAATTTTGAATAAGTTGAGATGATTCAGAAACTGTATCTCTCCCTGGGTGTGCTTGTGCTTCTGGTGACCACATATCTACTGCAAAATAAATAATTGGAACATCAACAAATGCAAGAATACTAATAATTGCACCAAGTCTTGCCCCTTGCTCCGTTGTTCCTGAAAATTCACGAACCATAAAATAAATAATATATGTTAAAAAAATTAATAAAGTTGTTGTTAATCGAGGCTCCCAAGTCCACGGTTTACCCCATATTGGAGTTGCCCATATTGGCCCTGTTATTAATACCAATAGACAAAATATTGTACCAATTTCAGCCCAAACCATTGCAACAACATCAGAATAATCATCTCTATTTATTAAATATTTTACACTATAAATCATCGCAATTAAATAGGCAATGAAGAAATTCCATGCAAGTGGTACATGATAATAAAATATTTTTTGAGCCCATTCTTGATCTGGAACTAATGGCGATTTTGCAATAATAAGCCATAAATTAACAATTGTGAATAAAATTGTTATAATGGTTAAAACTAAATTTGATTTGACTTTAATAAAATCGTTCAATTATTCCTCCATAATATAATCAAATAAAAACATTCCTAATACGGTAAACCCTACGGCGAAAGATAAAATTAACATACACCAAAAACTATATAATTCAAATTTTATTCCCCTTGATATTGCAGATGTAGATTTAACAGCAGAAATTAATACAGGAGATGCGAGTGGAAAAAATAATAAGGCAGTTAATACATCTCCCATTTTTGACCTAAACCCCAAGCCTGAAATAACAACCCCTAACGCTGACATCCCCCAATTTACTAATAATGACAATGCCCATAATTGCCAGTTAGTAATTGCAGTAAAACCTAAAAATAGATAAAATAATGGAAATAAACATAGTTGAGAAATAAATAAATAAATTGTGAAAACAACAGTTTTCGATAAAAAAATATAACCCCTATCAATTGGAGAGGTTAATAATAGACTAATGCCCATGCCATCTTTTTCTCTTGTAAAGTTCCAACTAAGGCCAATAATAAAGGTAAACATAAATGTTAGCCAAATTAATCCTGGCAAAATTGAATTTACATTTGGTGTGGACATATCAAATGCAAAAGAAAATATTAAAATAATTGATAATCCGAAAACAGCCATCGACAATATAGAATCTTTATTTCGTAATTCTTGATTTAATTCTTTTATAATTAAAGTTGATAATGGAGAAGCCAAGTTAGTGTACTATCTCCAAGGTTCCATTTTTTAATTTATATATTGATTGACAGTGTTGTTGTATAAAATGGATGTTATGAGATGAAATTATTAATGATTTCTCATTTTTTTTAAAACTATTAATTGATTCATTCAATAAGCCTAATCCCGATTCATCAAGTGCGTTTGTGGGTTCATCAATTATTGCAAGTGACCATGATGATAATTTTAATCTTGCAATATGAAATCGTTGAATCATTCCTGCACTAAATTCACCTAATAATTGGTTTTTTGATTGGGTTAATCCAACTAATTCTAATATTGAATAAATTTGTTCTTCAGATTTTATATCATTTCTTAATTGAAGAAAAAGAGAAATATTTTCAAATACAGTCATGTAGGGATAAGAATCTGACTGATGCCCCCAATAACAAATATCTTTTCGATAATTATAGTCTGACCCGAAAATAGATAAATTATTTAATAAACCACGACCAGAATCAGGTCGCATCAATCCAGAAATAATTTTGAGTAATGTTGTTTTACCTGACCCATTTTCACCAATAATTCCAATTGACTCATTAGATTGAATTGTTAAATTAAGGTTTTTTAAAACAGGGTTACGATTAAAGGATTTACAAATTTGTTGAATGGAAAATTCCATTTAGAAATTAAATACCTGTCCCACATTGAGAGCAAAATTTATCTAAATCTTTTAATTCAGTTTTACATTTTGAACATTCTCTTTTTAATAAATTAACACCACAATTACTACAAAATTTACTATTTGGGTCATTTTCATGATTACATTTTTTACAGGTTAATAAATCATCTTGTTTTTGTGGTGTAGATTTTTCCATTAACTTTGATGCTTCTAGTTTTAGCTCATCTCTTGTTCTCTTAAAATCTTCATCAACAGTAATCCCCATTTCATGTTCAAATTCAATTTCTCTAATTTGTCTAAACAAGGTTTTTAATTGTCTGTTTTTTGAAGATTCTTTTTGATTCTTATCAGAATCAATTTGATGTTTATTATCAGAAAAAAGAGGAGAAACCGTAAAATAAATAGTGCCAATAAAAATAAGGAATAAAAGTATAGATAACATTAGAATCCCATCTTTTTCATTTCATCATCTACTTTTTCAAATGATATGTTTTTTTTATTTTGATTAATTTCTTTTGGTAGTGCTCTAAATCTATTTATAATAATAATACCCATTAATATGCTTAAAAATAAAATAAAAGTTGGTAGCTTCCAAGCAACCCAGCCCAGGCCTTTATTTTCAGGTAAAGCTCTTATTTTCTCACCTTCTATGCCAACAAAAAAATTAATAATTTCCTCATCAGTCATATTTTGTTTAATAAATTTATTTGAATAATCTAATACATTTTTATTATAAACTTGAAGCAGGGTATTATTTATTTTATTTTTATCAAATTCATCAGAAATAATATTTTTAATTATTAATTTTATACCATTAGCAATTGGTGAATCATGTTCAGCAATAACCCCACCCCAACAACAGGGTGCATGGAGTTGCTGCTCTAGCTGATATTGTCTTTGTGATTTAAATTCAACACAAAAAAGAGAAGCAATTAAAAATAAATAAATAAATTTATTCATCCAATTTCCTATTTGGCAATAATGCAATTAAAGTTCCAAAGATTAAAACCAATGTTCCAAGCCATACCCAAGAAACTAAATTATTTAATCTAATTTTTAATGTTGCCATTCCTGTTTTTAAATCTAAACTACCTAAAATAATATAAATATCTTTATTCAATGTAGTTTTTAATGCAACTTCAGAGTGGGGTTGACTATTTTGATCAATATAAATTCGTCGTTCAGGTTTTAAATTTGTATAAAATGCACCGTTTTTATAAATATCAATTGATGTAATTTCCGCCTTATGATTTTGTCGTTTTTTCGGGTGTGAGTTTGGAGACTCTTGCCAGTATTCTTTTAATTCAAAGGAATATTCTGCAAGTTCAACTGTATTGTTTTCGGGTGAAAGTGAAACATCGGCCTCTTGGTCAAATGCTTTTCCTGTGAAACCTAAAAACATCATTAGAATACCAATATGAACAATATATCCACCATATCTTGATCTATTTTTATCCATAATTGTAATAAAAACATTAAAGATGTTTTCGCCAGATGATTTCAATCGAGCTTTAGTTCCTCTATAAAACTCCAATAGAATAGTTGATAATACAAAACCAATTAAAATTATTGTAATCAATGGATATACTTTTCTAATTCCAAGTGAAAATGTAATTATACCCGTAATAAAACTAAGAACTATTGGTAATGAAAAATTTCTTTTTATGCTATTTATTGATGTTTTACGCCATGCTAACAATGGAGCAATACCAGTTAATGCTAATAAGACCAGACCAAATGGTATCAATTTTTGGTTAAACCAAGTTGGTCCTAACCTTATTTGAACCCCTCTTAATGCTTCTGTCATAACAGGATAAAGTGTTCCCCAAAGCACAACAAGCATCATGGCAACAAATATCATATTATTAAAAACAAATCCTGCTTCTCTGCTTGCAAATGAATCAAGTTGATTTTGTGAATTCAAATCTTTATGTCTGTAAATTAATAATCCAATATTTAGCGACACTAAAAACATAACAAACCCAAAAAACCAAATACTTAAATCTGTAGCAGCAAATGCGTGGATTGAAGATACTATTCCACTTCTTGTTAAATAAGTTCCAAAAATTGTGAGTGTAAATGTTAGCATTATTAATATCATATTCCACCGAACTAACATATTCTTTTTTTCTTGTATAATAACAGAATGAATATATGCTGTACCAGTTAACCAAGGGAATAATGATGCATTTTCTACAGGGTCCCAAGCCCAATAACCACCCCAGCCTAACTCCATATATGCCCACTTGCCACCCATAACAACAGCAATACTTAGCAACATCCATGTAAATAACGACCATCTTCTTGTAAGTCTTATCCACGATGCATCTAATTGTTGCGTTGCCATTGCAGCAATAGCATAGGCATATGGAATTGTAAAGCCAATGAACCCTAAATATAGCATTGGGGGATGAAGCAACATTGCCCAGTGTTGCAATAATGGATTAAGTCCTGACCCCATTTTTATTGGTCCATCTACAGGTGCAAATGGGTTTTCAAACGCAAGACATATAAATAGGAAAAAACTCATGACAATAGCAATCACAATTGTAACCCACGGCATTAAGGAAACATATTTGTTTCTATTTTGGTATAAAACGATGATAGCAAAAATTGATAATATAAACACCCAAAAAAGCAATGAGCCTTCCATACCAGCCCAAAAGCCACTTATTTTATATATGGTTGGTGTAAAAACACTACTATATTTATTTACATAGGTTAAAGATAAATCACTATTATAAAGAGCATATACAAGTGTACCGCCTGCCGAAAATGTAAGCAAACAAGCAGAAATCATTGCATTCCTACCCGCAACATATACACGAGAATCTTTAGATTTTAAATACCATAAGTTTAGTCCTAAGCTCGTGATTGTTAACAAAAAGGCGAGTGAAATTAAAGAAGATCCGAAAATAGATATCATATTGTTTGACTACTTTTAGACTCATAATTAGATTCTTCTTCATATCGAGATGCACATTTTGTCATTAAATTATCAGCTACAAACACACCATTTTTATAGACACCTTCCACAATAACTTGCGTACCATCTTTAAATAAATCAGGAACTGCTGCAGAGTGGTGTTTTACTGATAAGGTTGCTTCCCCCTGTTTTAATTCAAAAAATAAATCAAGCTTATCTTCTGAATATTTTATTGAACCATCTAACACATTTCCTCCAAGCCTGAATTTTTCTTGAGTATAGGATTCATGGTGTTCAATTAAATCAGAAACTGAAATAAATGGTACCTCTTCGGTCTCAAACCCAATAACCATCCAACCAAACCCAATTAATGAAAGTGCTAAAATTGCGATAATAAATTTTGCTTTTGGCATTTGTCTATATTCCTTAATTAACAGATGCTATAATTTACCTATTTATTCAACTTTGATTCTAAAAAAACTATCAGCTTCTTCGTAATTTTAATCACTATGAAAACACGATTATCTGAAAATAAAACATTTGCACAAATTAGCTTAGTGATAATTACTGCTATTTGGGGAATCACATTTATTATGGTGAAGGAAGCATTAAATGATGCACCACCGTATGCTTTTGCAGGGTGGAGGTTCCTAATTGCTAGTTTTTGTAATTTACTTTTTATTATTACTCAACTAAATAAATTTACAAAATTAGAAGTAATTGGTGGTATGTTTTGTGGAATATTACTCCATTTTGGTTATGCCTTTCAAAATTATGGACTCCAATTAACAACAGCAAGTAAATCTGCATTTATCACTGGGACTTCAATTTTAATAGTTCCTTTTATTTTATGGGTATATTTAAAAAAAACGATTTCATTAAAAACATGGTTGGCAATTATGATTGCTCTCGTCGGTTTATTTCTTTTAATTAATCCGTCAGAAGGTAATTTGAATTTTGGAGATATTATAACAATTGGATGCTCTGTGTCATTTGCAGGTCATATTATTGTTCAAGATAAATATATAAAACAAAATATTAGTATTTTTCGATTTTTCTTTATTCAATTAGTAACCGTAACAATTTTATCTTTTTTGAGCTATGCAATCATTGATTCACCTTCTATTATTTGGTCAAGTAGACTTATAAATGCTTTATTAATCACTGGTGTTTTTGCCACATTTATAGCAATTGGTGTGATGGTTTGGGCTCAACGAATACTTACGCCAACACAAACTGCCTTAATTTTCATCTTAGAGCCAGTTTTTGCAGCCCTATATTCATGGTATGCCGTTGGTGAAATTTTAACAATTACAGGAATGTTAGGAGGCTTTTTAATCATTGTCGGTGTAATTATAGCAGAAACAACGGAATAATTGATTTTACCTTAATACTATAATTCCTTAAACTACTGCAAGATGGAACTTGCACTCATTACACAATTTACCTGGACAGACGGTTTAGCGTTAGTTACAGCATTACTTGGTACAATTCTATATGGCATTATATTTTATGTTTTATTAATTAAAAAGAAGCCCCCTATTCATGAAAGAATTGTATTATTCACGGCTCTAACATTTCTTTTTTATTTTAGTGGTAATTTTTTAGCATTATTCGCTAGAGCACTCGCACAGGAATTATTTCAAAAATCATATACAATTGGATGGGTATTAAATTTAATTGGATTATCTTTTATGCCCGCCAGTTTATTGCATGCTTTTGCAATTTATAGAGATTATTATTTAAAAAGCACTATAAATAGAAAATTAAAGAACCCGCTTCGATTTTTATATTTACATTTTTTTAGTATTTATTTTACATATCAATTTATTGGAAATATTACAAATAATACACCATTGCCCTGGCCAGTATTAACATCCAGCATCACCCCAATTCAGTTTCAATTTTTTGCATGGTGGCTGGGAATCTGTACAGGAATGTCGGGATTATTAAGTTATAAATTAAAGGGAAATCCAAGATGGAAAAGGTTTGATAATTATTTTCCAATTAACGGAATTTTTTTAATAATCGCTTCTATATTTACTATTATTATTTTATCACAACATCCATGGACACCTGAATTAGCACCGGCTATTCGTCTTTTATTTTTAATTTTTGCAATAACTCCCGGGATAACTTTGGGATATTATCTTGTTCGCTATCAATTTTTAAACATACTTATAAAACCTACCATTTTATACAGTGTTTTAACAGCTATAGTGATAATTATTTATCAGTTTGGAATTCGAAATATTGCACAGTACCTGTCTCACTTTGATGCAATTAATGTAAAAATGGTAGAAATTATTTTAATGGTTTTTTTAGTTTTTATATTTCATCCTATCCGAATTTATTTACATCAAAAAATGAATCAGTTTTTCTTTCAAGATACAGAAAAATATAAATCTACAATCCACAATATTAGCCAATCATTAAAACGGGTTTCCAATATAAATCAAATTGAGAAAATATTAATTAACCAATTAGAAAATCCTTTATTTATTCAAAATTTAAATATTATTTCAAATTTAAAATTACCTGATAAAAAAATGTTTGAAAATGAAAAAAATACATTTTTACACAAAGATTTAGTAAATGAAACGTTAAGTAAATGGATGGAAAGCCAAAGCTTTGATTTTGTTGGATGGATAAAAGACCAAGAGGGAAGCTTGGGTGTTTTGGGAATTAAATTAAAACCTTTCAAAGATGAATTAAATACAAATGAATTACACTTACTAAACACAATATTAAATCAATTAGCACTAACGATGAGAAATATTATATTATTGGAAGATCAAGTTAATTTAGAAAAAGCAATTTTAAAACAGGAAAAGCTTTCTACGTTAGGACAAATTTCTGCAAGTATTAGCCATGAAGTAAAAAACCCACTACATTCAATTTATACATTGATTCAGGTAATGGAAGAAGATGAGCCCAAAGGGAAAGAATTAAAAAATGACTTAAAAACGATTCGAAATGAAATTGAAGATTTAACGGATATATTAAATGAAATCTTACTTTATGCTCACCCAAATAAACAGAATGCAATTATAAAAGTAAGCGTAAATGATGTAATTGAAAAGACAATTCGGCTACTTTCTAAAGGGGCTCAAAAAGTTGGAATTAATATAGTTTTTAATCCAATTAATAGTATCTTTATAAAAAGCAACCCGGGGAAATTAAAGGAAATAATTTTTAATTTAATTTTAAATGGAATACAGGCGTGTCATAAACAGGGTGATTTAATCCAAGTTGAAATAGTAGAAGTTGAAAATGATATATTTATTAATGTGATTGATAATGGTCCAGGTATTAAAAATTTGAATAATGTTTTTGAACCCTACTTTACAACAAAAAAAGAGGGTACAGGGCTGGGACTTTCTATAGTAAAAACAAAAATTGAAGAATTAAATGGAAGTATAATTGCTCAAAATAGAAAACCAAATGGAGCAGAATTTATAATTAATTTACCAAAAGAAACCTAATAATGAGTTTAATAAAAATATTAATTGCTGACGATGAAAGAACTTCTCGACAAGCTTTAAGGCGGGCTTTAGTAAAAAAATATACCATCTTTGAGGCTGAAGATGGAGATATTGCTTTTGAAATAATCCAAAAGGAAAGTCCCGATATCATTTTATTAGATATTAATATGCCTAAGAAAAATGGATTTGAAGTATTAGAAAAAGCAACAACGCTCAAATTAATTCCTATTTGTATAATGATGACGGCCTATGGTTCAGAGCGAGTTGCTGTTGAAGCTTTAAAAAAGGGTGCTTGGGATTATATTGCAAAACCATTTCAATTAGACGAATTAAGAACATTAATCCGTAATGCTTCTGAGCACATTTTTTTAAAAAGAGAGAATAAAAAATTAAAAACTGATTTACAAAAAAAGAAAACAAAATTATTAGGACAAAGTGAACAAATGGCTGAGGTTAGAAGCCTCATTCAAAAAGTAGCTCAAACAGATGTTACCGTTTTAATTTTAGGTGAAAGCGGAACGGGGAAAGATTTAACTGCACATTCAATACATGAACAAAGCGATAGATCAAACAAACCATTTATTGCAATAAATTGTGGTGCATTGCCAAAAGATTTAATTGAGTCAGAATTATTTGGTTATAAAAAAGGTGCGTTTACTGGGGCAATAAAAGATAAAAAAGGAAAGTTTGAGTTGGCAAATAATGGCACTTTGTTTTTAGATGAAGTTGGTGAAATGAGCCTAGAAACTCAAGTAAAAGTTTTAAGAGCAATTGAAGAAAAAGAAATTATACCCCTTGGTGGAGAGGTAAAAGTTAATTCTGATTTTCGTATTATTTGTGCTACAAACATAGATTTAAAAAAAGCAATAAAAGATGGAAAGTTTAGAGAAGATTTATTTTATAGATTATCTGTTGTTGAAATGACAATGCCCCCACTAAGAGATCGTCCAGAAGATATTCCTGTATTATTTAATAATTTTGTTAATATGTTTTGTATTCAATATTCAAAAACAACTATGAGTATTTCAAAAAAAATTATAAATAAAGCAAAATTATATAATTGGCCAGGGAATGTTAGGGAGTTAAAAAATATTATTGAAAACACCGTCGTATTATCAGATGAAAGATTTGATGAATCTATATTTATTTCAAAAATTTCTGATGAATCAAAAAATGAATATAATTTAAACGGAAGAACGTTTCAAGAAGCAAAACAAGAATATCTATTTCCAATTGAAAAAGCATTAGTTGATGAGGCATTAAAACTTGCAAAACAAAATATTACAAAAGCATCAAAAATTTTAGGAATGAAACGACAATATCTTCAACAAAAAATAAAACAATTAAATTTACTGCAAGAATAATATTGCAGTTTTTGTTGAAATAAATTGATTTAATATTTCTTACTGAGGAGAAATATCCTTTGGCAAGGTATTTGAATTGATAATGCTATATTAACTATTTTAATTAAAAAACAAGAAGGATATATTATGAATAACAAAATAAGAGCAACCTTTCTATGCTTATTAGTGGGTATAGTATTTGGACAAAAAGAAATAAAATATGGTATTGGGTTTAATGTAGAAATAAATGGGCTAAGTTCTTTAATTCAATTATTTGAAAGTGGTCAAAATTCTAGTATAAATGGTATTTACTTTCCAATAGAAAAAGATGGATATCTTATAGAGCCATCAATTTCATATATGACAAGTTCAGTTATTAAAGATTTTAATAATAATGATTATGATGAAAAAAGCTCCACTTCAAATATTACGGCGATGTTAGGAGTTTTTAAATTGTTTGAAAGAGATAAAGTAAGATTTAATGTAGGCTTGCGAGCAGGAAAAACGTGGATTAATGAGAAATATAATTATTCAGATGAAGATGAAGAAGTTGATGAACAAGATTTATTAATAATTTCACCAACAATTGGGGCTGAATATTTCATTTCTAATCATTTTTCTTTTGCAGGAGAAGCAATATTTACAATGACAAATTTAAAAGATAGTGGCGAAGTTAATTCTTTTTATTCATCAGAAGATTTAACATATTCTGAAACAAGAAAAGTAAATTCATTAACACATAAATTTATTTTAAGGTATTACTTTTAAATTATTATAATTAAAATGGATATTAGCTTTAAATTCAATAACTAAATTAATATCCAAAATTCACAAATAAACAGAAGGAGTTTTCATGTATAAACGAATAATAACATTATTAATCATTGCAATTTCATTCTCAATTGTAACGGCAGAGCTAATTTTGCCTGCACAAACAAATGCAATCGTGGCATTGGCAAATGAAAATGGATTTACAAATGAGAATTTAGAACAATATTTAATTAAACATTATGGAACAACAGTTCATGGATTATCAAGAGAGCAGGCAATTCAAATCATAAATCGCTTTCAGTCTGAAAACCCTCCCGCACCGTTAAATATTGGTTATATAAAGCCTGTAGTGGTAGAAGAATTATTACTCGCTCAATCATTAGAGGTTGGAATGTCAAAGCGGTTTTATATGATTGATGATAATATCATCGATGGGACAATACTTTCAATTGAAGAAGGGGTTTGTGCTATTAAAACGGTTGATGGGAACTTAAATATCCCAGTAAATGAAATATTAGAAGAAACAGTAGATTTATTAAAAAAAGATGCATCTCGGTTTAAAGGCCCAATTATTCATGAAACTTTAGAAGAATTAGTGATTCGCTCAAAATATGGTGATGTTGCAATACAAAAAAAAGATATTAAAGATTTAGATAGATATCGAGGTGGACGGCTCATTCCCAAAACAGAAGTGACCAAAAATTTCTACAAGGGTGAGGCTGAACTTATTTCGGTATTTTTGGACGATACTGCGTTTCCTTTAGAAGCAAATACCTTTTATTTAAGTGGTCTATCCGTTGGATATGGATTTACTGAACGATTTATGATTACTACAAAATTTGCCTCTAATTTTGCAGGTGATTTAAATCTTCATCCTAAATTACGCGTTTATCATAAAAAAACAGCCGATACTGAGCAAGCACTATCTATTGGGTTTGGATTACATCGTAATTACCCAAAATCATCGATACTTGCAAAATATTCTCACTTTGTGAATGTATATAAAAATGATGTTCTAGATTCAACATTAAATATTACTGGGTTTAAATATAATAATGTTGATAATAATTTGGCAACGATTGATGATATTGAAAGTGAAAAAGGAGTTTTTGCTGAATTTTTTTCCGTCTATTCATCAAGGCGAAAAAATCCAACTGGGAGAGGCAAGGTTGGGTGGACTGTTGGAATAAAAGTATCAAACGCCTTTAGTTTATTAAATGAAATTAATTCTAAACCAATTATCTCTGATGATGATGATGTATATACCTATAAATGGAATGATGAAAGAGGAACAATTGCGTATAGAGCATGGGCCTCTTTTGAATATGATTTACGAAAAGATTTAAAATTTGTAGGCTCAGCGTGGATGGATAATGGAAATAAATCTAAAACACTTTCTGAAACGATTGAAGACTTTACAGGAGAAGGTGATAATGGCGGTGCTGGGTTTATTTTTGATAGCCCAATAGGGACATTCACACCATTCGACTTTGATTTTGGAATATTATATGCTGTAAATGAAAACTTTAGAATTGGTGTTCATTTTCAACAACCGTATATAGATATTTATTGGAAGTTCTTTGAATTTTAAAATTAATATGAATAAACTAATACTTTACACAATAATATCCTGTATTGCATTTAGTCAAAATTATGACCCTGAAACAGGAGAGATTCTTCAGGATTCAACACAGGTTAAAATACAATTTGACCCTGAAACAGGAATTCAACTATTAACACCTTCTAAAAAAGAAGTCATTTCTCCTAAAAAAGAATTAATTAGACGGATTGACCCTGGCGATAATAGTTTAATAATACGATTTTCAAATGAAGAAATTATTAATCGAGCAAAGATTGATGCGAAAAGATCATTTAATAGCTTCCCATGGGCAGGATTAGGAGGCCCTAGTACTTTATATGGTGCTGCAATAACAGGCGGTATCGGTGGAGAAATGGGGGGAGAGGGGGCAGCAATTGGAGGGTTTTTAGGGGGAGCATATTTTTTACCTAAATTATTAAGTAAAATGAGGGTAAATATTCCATATTACTATATTTCAGCAATTTCAGAAAATGCAACCCAACAACAGATTAAATTATATAAAGAAATATATGAAGCAGAAACGATTTACCTTCGTGAAAAAGCAATATACAAAGGTCAGCTAGGCACCGCAGGGGCGTGTGTAGGATTTATCCTGTTTATGATTTTTACGGCTTTATAATTATTACTGCTGGAGGGTAATTTAAAAATCAAACTAAACAAAGGAAAAAAATGAAAAAAATATTTATTATAGTAAGTTTAATAATGGCCTTTATAGTTGGGCAGGAACAAGAATTTAAGCTAAAAGATGGTACAAAAATTAAAGGTTCAATTGTTGGAGAAAGTGACACAGAGCTAGTTATTCAAACAAGTTTTGGAGTGGTTACAATCAACAGAGATAACCTTATTCAAAAAGAGTTTAAAATAAAAATGCTATCTGGTGAAATATTTAAAGGTACAAAGAGCTCTGAAACTGAAACTGAAATTATTTTTAATACTAATATTGGTACATTAAAGCTAGATAAATTGAAAATAGCTTCAATTGAAGAAGTGAGTAAAAAACCTTCAACAGGGTATGTACATAGAAGACGCCAGGGCGGTTTATTTGGTTTTTTGAATAATGTTTCGTCTTCAAAAGATACAGATTTTTCACTGGGAGAAGAACAATTAATAGATTTATTCTTTGACCCAACTGCTTATACATTAGACCAAAGTACGCTTTATCTAAGTGGATTATCTTTTGGGTTTGGTGTGACGGATAGATTACAAGTCTCTGCTAAATGGATGAATTTTTTATGGGGAGATATGAATATAAGACCAAAATTTCAAGTATTTAAAACTGGGAATTGGGAAAAACAACAAGCACTCTCGATTGGTGGACATTATCATTCTCGTTGGATGCCAAATAAGTATGAATGGAAAAGTGGTAGTTTAGAAGTTCCTATTTATACAGGAAATAATAAATATGGATCAGATGAATGCCCTGATGGCTTTTATTATAGCTGTTGGGAACAGACAGCGCCACGAACTTATGAAACTAAATATTGGGGCGGATATTACTTAGCAAATGAAGATGTAAGTTTTGTAATTGAAGAAAATAATGAACCTTCAAATTATAATCCCAATGATTTAACTATTTATGACTATGAACCTCAATATTATATTGATGAACAATCAAACGATGATTTTGATTTTACAGAAATGATTGAATTGTTTGGGGCTTATACATTTTCTTCAGCAAGAAATGGTTTAAAAGGGCGGATTTCTCACACTTTGGGTGGTAATGTACAATTTGCAAAGTTTAATAAAGATAAAGTTTTTTATAGAGCATATTATGGATTAGATGTTGATATAAATCCAAAGTTAAAAATGATTTCAGAAATATTTTATGATCCACACTACTTAGAGTTTTGGCAATGGATTGACAATCAAGAACAATACTGTTATTATGATGAATGTCTAGTTGATACACCTATGGATAAACCAAAAAATAATCCAATTCACTTAGATTTTGGATTTATGTATGCCGTAAATGAATCTTTTAGATTTGGTGTACATTTTCAAAAACCATTTGTTGCATTTTATTGGAAGATATAAATGAAAAAAATTAGTCTATTATTTTTTATCTTTTTTATTTCATGTAATTCACTTGTAACTACTTTTGAAGACATTGAGCCTGCGGTTAAATATTCCGCAAATAATGTCAGTCAATTAGCTGATAGTACAAAAAGCAATATAACAGTAATGACATGGAATATTCGTTTTGGTGCAGGGCGGATTGATTGGTTTGGTGACCACTGTGGAGATAGAGTATTATTAACAGAGTCAGAAATTAAATCTAATTTAGATCAAATAATTGACAAATTAAATGATCCCGACATAAATGTAGATATATTATTATTGCAAGAAATAGATGTAGATTCTAAACGCAGTGCATATATTGACCAAGTTCAATATATATTAGATAATACTCATCTTAATTATGGTGTATTTGCTTCAATGTGGCAGGCTCAAGTAATTCCGAGCGATGGCTTGGGTAGAGTAAATACAGGTAATGCAATTTTATCTCGCTGGAAATTAGATGAACCCGAACGGGTACAATTAGATTTAATGACAGACCAAGATGCACTCACTCAATATTTTTATTTAAGAAGGAATATTCTTAAAGCAAAAGTTGAAATTCCAGAAATTGAACCCTTTTATGTGGTAAATACACATTTAACTGCTTTTGCAACTGATAGTACAAAAAAGAAACATGTAGAAAAATATATTTCTACCCTTGATGAGATTCTTCCAAATAAATTTATTTCGGGTGGTGATTTAAATTCATTGCCACCAATAGTTTCAGGTGATAGTATTCCTGATTTTTGTATAAAAGATAAATGTGTGGGAGAAACATTTCATAATGAAACCGATGGTGGGCCACATAAATCAGGTTCATATTTTGAATATGATGAATTTGAAAACGACTGGTTACAACCTTTATATGATAATTATACTCCAGCGATTCCACTTAGTCAACTTTATAATGATACACTACATTTCACACATAGTCCGGGTACGAGTTTAGATTTAGATCGAAAACTTGATTATTTATTTACAAATATGAATTCTATGGAGAGCGAAAGCCAAACAATGCAACAAATTAAAGAAATTTCTGACCATGTACCCATTCTGCTGATTTTGGACTTATCTTCATCTGAGCCTGCCCCGATGCTCAATAACAATAAAAACCTATTTTTGAGGGAGAATATTAAATGAGAACTTTTTTACTAATTCTTTTTTCCTGCTCATTAATTTTTTCTTTAGATTTACCATTAGATCGAACTGCAATCTTATTGGACAAAGGCCAAAAAGAAATTGGAATATGCCATCCTTATCGACTCGGGAAAACAAATGATGTAGAATATTCAATTCATCCTATACTGGGATTTTTGATTCCCAATTTTAAGGTAAAAGGAAAATTATTATCAGCAAAAAATTCTATAAATTCATATTCACTTCAATTTACTTACCCAACACCCCTGCTAAAATTAGTTCAAAAAGAAGGAATTGGCGGATTAATTACTCCAAACACAGCCGAAGTATCTATACCACATATTATCGTTTCTCGTTTGCAAATTTTATCGACTCGTTCTATAAAAGAAAATCATTTGTTTACCATATCTGCAGGAATGGAATTTGCTATTGGTTTTGGTGAAATTGATTCCAGAATAACCATAGATTTACCATATTTTTTTCCACGAATGAATATGTATAACTCTGATTTTACATTAGTTACAGGCATGCATTTTACTGGACCATTATGGAAAAATATTGGTTATGATTCTGGTGGAGAGTTTAAATATAATGTTGGGAGTGAACAGAATATTTCATTTGAATGGGGTGATTACTTATTTTGGCAATTTAAACCTAAAATGAAATTATTATTAGGGTATAATATATATTATGCAGAATATCCTTTTGGTAATCAATGGGATTTAATACCAACAGTCGATTTAAGATATTCCTGGTAAAACATCGTTTAAATTTATTTGAGATTCAAACAGTAATACAGCAGGACCACCCAGCCATACATTTTTCCAGTTTTCATCAAATTTTAATTTAAGAATTCCTCCAGGAACTTGAATATTTACAGGGCTAATTAATTTTGAATTATTATTTGCATGATACACAGATGCAACAGATCCCGAACCACATGAAAGCATTACTTTTTCAATTCCTTTTTCATAAGTAATTACTTTAATTTTTGAATTTGAAATCACCTCAAAAAAATTTACATTGATTCCATCTGGTTTAAAATTTTCAGTGTATCTAATTTTTGGACCAAATTCTTCAACCATACTAAAGGTTAAGTTTTTTGATTCACATACAAAATGTTTTGCACCAGAATCTACATGACGACCAGAAAACCCAAATAAATTAATTATCTCTGTTTTATAATTTGGAGGTTTCATTTTTACCCATGCAAAATTTTCATTATCAAATTCAATTTCATGTAATCCATCCCCACCAACAAATGTAGCATTATTTTTAATTATTCCTTTTTGTTTTAATAATGCTCCTACACAGCGAGCACCATTCGCACAAAAAGTTTCCCAAGAACCATCTGAATTATAATAATCCATTTTATAATCAGCTGTTTTACTATCGGAAATTATTATTACACCATCCGCACCTATTCCTGTTCTGCGTTGACAAATATTTGAAATAAATTTTGGAGATGAAATAATAGTAGGACATTCATTTTGTATAAAAATAATGAAATCATTTCCTGTCCCATGGGCTTTTGTAAATGGAATTACCGCAGACAAGGTTAAGCCATTAAAAGTTTATTGCCTAAATAATATGCCGTAAATATAAATGATGGAATTAACACTCTAAAATAATATAAAAATGTTGGAAAGTTATTTTCAGAATTTGCTATTTCATATTGTTTATAAAAATATTGTGCAGCCCCTATTCCAAACATTGCAAATGCAATTTTTATATGAAATAATCCTACTTGAAACCAAAAAGGATTTAAGACCATTAATATCATTCCTAAAAAAAACATAAGAGCAGAAAAAAACCACTCAGATTTTACTAAAACTCCAATTAATGGATTTCCTTTATTTTTATAAATAAAATATATTAATGATAATAATACGGATACTGTTAAAAATAATATTGCAACAATTGAATGAGCCATTTTTATTATAGCCATTAAATTTTTCCTTTATACATAAATTAATTGTCCATTCGCTTTAGATGTAAGAATTGATTCTATTTTATCGGCAATATCCACAGGCTTAGACCATGAGTCGAAATTTGCATCTGGCATTGTCTCTCTATTTGTAGGAGTATCAATAATTTCGGGTAAAACAGCATTACAAGTAATATTTCCAACAACTTCTAAACTAATTGTTTTTGTTAAATTATGAATGGAAGATTTACTCACAGAATATGGTCCTGCCATTGCCATCCCCTTTTCTCCAGCCCTACTTCCAAAATTAACAATTCTTCCAAATTCATTTTCAATCATTATTGGAAGAATATTTTTGATACAATTCAATGTAGTTTTAAAATTTATTAAATGCATTTTCTCCCATTCATTAATACAATCTTCAACAGGCTTTCCCATTGTAAATCCTCCTACGGTATTAATCCAAACATGAGGAAGGCCAAGCCTATCTCTTATTAATTCAATACATCCTTCAATTTGATCTAATTCAGCAAGGTCACATTTTGTATAAAACACACCTTCTTTTTCTACCCATCGAGAATCAAAATTTCGTAAAGTGCCTACAACGGCCTTTGCCTTATTTTTAAAATGTTGAATTATCCCTCTTGCCGTTGCTCCATTAGCACCCGTTACAACGATTACCATATCTTTTATTTTCAATATTTTTCCTATTATACTAAATCAGGGTTAATTTCACCTGTTAATATTTTTAATTCTTTTTCCACCATCTCTAATATTCCATCTATTCCTTTAGATTCATAAACTGAAAAAGGAATCGGTTTTCCAATTTTTGCAATAATATCACAGGGAGTTAATTTCCAGGTTGTTTTTGCTTTTAATTTAAATGCACCCTTAATTCCAATCGGAATAATACTTGCTTTTGTATTCATGGCAAGATGAAACCCACCTTTTTTTAACTTTTGTAATTTTCCTGTAATCGTTCGAGTTCCCTCCGGTAATATTCCAATATGCATTCCATTTCTTAACACTTCTTCAGCTTTTTTAATTCCTTCAATTGCCTTTTCCCTGTTTTTTCGATTTATGGGAATTGCATTGATACGATTTAAAAATTGTTTCCAAACAGGATATTTTAAATTATAATCAGCAACAATACCTGTGTACATTCCTCTCATAAAATATGGGAAAATAAATGGGTCGAAAAAACTTGAATGATTTGCCATTACAACAAAATTTCCTTCTTTAGGAAACTCACCCTCTACTTTTACCCTTGCCCCAACAGTCCAAGATAAAACCTTACAAATTGGTAATGAAATATCATATAGCCATTTGAGTTTAAAAAAACTTGCAATAATCATGGACAACATCCCAATAATAAATGAAGGAATGAATAATGTCCACCCAATAATAGATGAAATTGATTGAATCATGTATAATTTACCTTTAATTTCGCCAGTAATTTATGGCTCGCTTTATGAATAGGAAAAAGAACTTCCTCGCCTTTTGAAATCCATTTATACTCAGTATGGTTTTTACTAATTAAATTTCCCTTTATATAATCACATTGATAACCATGTTGTTCAATTGAAAAGTGAGAATAGATATGATTAGCAGTTCCAATATAAGAATTTGATTTTAAAGATATTCCAAAGTCAGAAAAAACTCGATTTAATGCAGTGCTATTGGATTCTTGTTTTTTTATTTTTCCACCAGGCAATTCCCACATTCCACCTAATAATCCATCAGAGTTTCGTTTACAAATTAAAAACTTGTCATTATTCTGAATAATTCCAATAATCATTTTATAATGAGGGATTTGCTTCTTCTTCAATTTTATAGGAATTAATTGTGTTAATCCTTGTTTAAAAGCGACACAATTAATATTTATTGGACAAATATCACAGTTTGGGTTTTTAGGTTTACAAACTATTCTCCCTAAGTCCATCATAGCTTGATTAAAATCGCCAGGTATTTTAACATCTTTAATTTTAATATCAAGAAACGATTTAATGTTTTTTAGTTCACTGTTAATTTCATTTGTTAAACCTAAATATCTTGAAATTACTCTTTTAACATTACCATCAATAACAGGTAATTTTTTTCCAAGTCCTATTGAGAATACAGCTGATAAAATATATTCACCAACTCCCTTTAATTTTAAAAATTCAATTTCATTTAATGGAATTTCTCCATTATAATCAGATACAATATTTTTACACGCATGTTGAAAATTTCGTGCTCTAGAATAATAACCTAAGCCTTCCCATGCTTTTAAGATTTCTTTTTCAGATGCTAAAGCTGCTGATTTAATATTAGGAAATTTATTAATCCAATTTTTATAATATGGGATAACTGTTTTCACTTGAGTTTGTTGTAACATTACTTCAGAAAGCCATATTTTATATAAATCTTTTTCACCTCTCCAAGGCATTAAAATATTTTGGTTTTTATACCATTTAATTAATCGAGTTGAAAATTTCAATTAAGAATTTTTAATTTTCGTGAATGCCCAAGATAGTTTTTCTAAAGATTCAAATACAATCTGCCTATCTTCATGACTAAGAGCAGAGAGAAGTTTAAAACTATAATCACCCAGTTGAGTTTCTATTTTTTCTTTTGTTAATAATCCTTTATTTGCTAATGTAACTTTAAATACTCTTCGGTCAAACTCATCTTTTTTTCTATGAACAAAGCCGTGTAATTCTAGTTTATTTAAATTTCGTGTTAATGTACTGTTGTCTATCCCTAGGTTATGAGATAAATCAGTCATTGTTATTGAATTAAATGGAACGGCTAAAATTAATTGAACTTGTGCCAAGGATATTCCGAGGCTGTTTCCAATTTCTCTTAAAATTGAACATGTCTCTAGATTTAATTCATGTATTTGTTCTGATAGATTCATGCTTGTATCTTACAAACTTATTCTGATTTACTCAAATTAGTTTTTTGTAATATATTTAATAATCTATCAACAGATAATTCAGTATGATTATTAATAATTAAATGTGCAATTTCTAATTCAGATTCAGGAACGGACCCTCTATATCCAACAACTAAAGCACCTGAAGCCAGGCCTGAATTAATTCCATGTACAGAATCTTCAATCACAATTGTATTTTTTGGGGAAGCATTCAACTTTTCTATGGCTAATAAATAAGGTTCGGGGTGTGGCTTATTATTTTCAGTCATTCCTCCAGACACAATTGCATCAAATAAATTAGTTAATCCTAATTTATCATCAACAAAATTAAACATTTTTTGAGGAGAGGCTGTTACAAGTGCTGTTTTAATTCCAAAATTATTTAATGATTTATGAAAATCTTTAAATCCTTTCATAAACTTAAGGTTCTTTTCAAATTCTGCCATAACATATTTACGACCTTTTTCTATAAAAACTTGTCTCTTTTCGGTAATCCCATATCTATTCATTGACAAATCATAAAAAGTTTCTTCGTTACAACCTCTAAATAAAACCCAATCTTCGTCTGGGATTTCTACATTATATTCTCTAAACAACCTGATTTCACCTTTTGCATAGAGAGGTTCAGTGTCGATAATAACACCATCCATATCAAAACAGACTGCATCTATTTTATTCAATTTAATTCCATTAATAATTGACAATGATTTCCATATAAATCTTTTATTAATCCAATTTCATTTGATTTTAAACCATGGCCAACAACCTTATGGTGATCAATATGTAATTTTCCCATATTTTGCCAACAACCTGTTTTAGAAATTCCATTATAATCACAAACAGAGTCATCCTCTCCACTTTTTCTTTTTGGTCCTTTCATTGAAATTGTATTTACAATTCCATCATTTTCATACCAAGATGAATCAGGTGCAGAAAATGTTCCTAACAATGTACCTCCTAACCATAGCTCAGCACTCATTGACCAATCCGGAAAATGTTTACCCTTTTCCCCAACCGCTTTTGTTGAATAAGTTGAATAGGTAAAGTAATGTACATTAGAATCTATTGTATAAATTTCATTAAACTCATAAGACCCATTTATAGATAAATCATACTGTGATAAATTTTTAGAGTTTACGGCTGGAGAATTATTCACTCGTCGTATAAAATCCATCATTTTTTCATTCTTATTTCTTTTCAATCCCCATTGATCCAAATCCAAATTATAAAAACTTTCAAAAAACCCATCCTCATATATTGCACCAAACCAAACACCTAATTTAATTGTTATTGGAAAACTATCCATCACAATATTAGATAATGTCGTTCCATTATGTGGTGTTGAAATAGTAGTTATACTTTTTATCCAACTCTTTTTATTTTGAGATAATAAATTAGAATCTTCTTTTGAATTTAAATTTAATAAATATTCTAACATTCTGGCTGTTTGGCCACCTTGACTATGTGAAATAATATGTATTGGGTTATTCGCATTCCATTGTGGATAAAAACCATCATAAGATTTTCCTGTGGGTTTTTGAATTAACCCAAATTCTTCAGAGTGTGATTTTCCATAATCTACTTGACCACCTTTTATTTGATAATAGGCCTCTACTGCTCTATCCCAATTTGAGGATACAGGACCAACAGATACAGTATATACTTCATATCCTTCTTCAATAAGCCACATTTCTAAATCAAATTTTCCACCCCAATAGTAGTAATCTTTCATTTCATCTCTACCCCATCCTAAAAAACCATGAAGTAATATTATAGGTGCAGAGTTTTCTGCGAAAATAAACCCTATAAAAAATAAAATGAAAACTTTTAACTTCATTTATTTAAACTTCTTAATGCATTAATTCGATCTAAAGTTGGAGGGTGGCTATAGGTGAGCATCACATTTAACCAATGAGGAGTTAAATTTCCTAAATTTTCAGCAGATAATTTTTTAAGGCTAGAAATTAATTCTAATGGTTCACCTGTTGTTTTAGCAGAAAACTCATCTGCCTCAAATTCATGTTTTCGTGAAAGATAATTAAAAATAAAACCAAGAACCATTTCTACAGGAGAATAAAGCATTCCAAAGAATAATAAACTGGCATAAACGGACAGTTCTTGCATTTTAAATACTTCAAATAATAATGGGTTTTTAATAAAAATAGAAAGCAAATAAAACATTATCCCTGATTGAATAATGCTTAAAACAATTCCTTTTTGTATATGTTTTCGTTTATAATGCCCAACTTCATGTGCAATAATTGCAAGAATTTCATTATCCGTTTGGTTTTCTAAAAGTGTATCAAATAATGCAATTCTTTTTGTTTTGCCAATCCCACTAAAATACGCATTTGAATGCCCCGTTCTTTTTGAACCATCCATCACATCTACTTTTGCAATCGGAAAATCTACTTTTTTAACATATAGTTTTATGGCATCTAACAAACTACCTTCTTCAAGCGGGGTGAACTTATTAAACAGTGGTGCAATGAATAAATTATAAATGGGTTGCATTGCTAAGCTAAATAAAGAAATTGATAACCATGCATATAGCCAGGCAAGTTCACCAAAAGATTCAAAGAAATAAAGTAATAATGAAATTAACGGAACACCAATGATTATCATTAAAAAATACCCCTTAATTTTGTCCATAAAAAAGGTACCCATAGTCATTTTATTAAAGCCGTATTTTTCTTCAATTACAAAGGTTTTATATAAGCTGAGTGGAGTTGAAATAATATCATTTGCAATTGTTAATATACCGAAGAAAATTAATCCATTTATAATTTCACCATATCCAAAGCTTCTTACAAATTCATCAATAATATTAAAAATACCAAAGTAAATAACACACAATGTTAGTGTAGTTGAAAATGTCGAAGTTATAAATGAATATTTTGTATTTGTGCGAGTATAATCTTGAGATTTCTTATATTTTTCTTTATCATATACATCTGAAAATTCTGACGGTAATTTTGGGTCAAGTGCTTTTAAGTTTAAAGAACTTATTATCATTGATAATAAGTAATCAAAAATAATTGCTGAAATTATAATAATAAAATATATATTCATTTAAATCCTATATTATTTAAGGTGGTTAATTTATTGATAAATAAACTCTAAAGCTTTCTTACAAATTTGTTTTTGATTATTAAAATCATGAGGGGGGCCAAGAGGAAACCCCATTAAATATGGTACACTATAAAAACGGGGGATTTTTAACTGAGTTGTAATTTCATCAATAATACTTATAACAGAACAAACTATTCCCGATTCTTCACAATATTTTTGAACCAAGCCAACGACTTGGGGACACATTGGTCAAACAGGAATCAATAATACAATATCAACTTCATCGTTTATTAAAATTTCAATTATTTTTGGAATAGACTTTTTAATTAATCTACCCGGCGCAAGAATTGAGCCCATTAACGAAACATGTCGATGATTTACCTCTTTAATAATTCCATCATTTTTTAACTCAATTAGTTGAGGAATAGGCATACCTGTTTCAGGGTTTGAAATTAATCCGCTATGATCAAAAGTTAAACTTCGATGACTATCACCTAAACTGTTTATTTTTATGCTTTTTGGTATTTCTCTAAATGAATAGTCCCCACCTTTTACTTTTGCATCAAATTTTGGTTGTATATCTTTTATGTATAACCCTGCAGAAGATATAATTGCAATTTTACTATCTGAAAGTGGTTTAGTAATTTTTGCACTTTTTTTAGGTTTACAATTTCGCCAAGGATAAACACTTAAACCTGTTTTATCTTTTATTGAAATATGTTTTAGTTTGTTAACATTAAATGCGTCAAACATAAGTTTCTATATACTTTTTAAATTGATGATATGAAATATATTGTAGACCTTTCATTCCGATAGATTCTGCAGAATTTACATTCTGTTTTTGATCATCAATAAATAATGCTTCATCGGGCAATGTTCCTGTTTTCTTTAATGCATAATGAAAAATATCTTTAGACGGTTTCGATGCATTTGCCAATTCAGAAGTAATACAAAATTCAAAAACGTTAAAAAAATCAAATTTATTTTGAAGTACTTTTAAATAAGAATTTGATATATTAGAAATAAGATTAATTGAATATTTTTCTTTTAATTTCAACAAATAATTAACAGTCGGTAATTCTGATAATTCTTGTTGCATCCAGGTTGACTTAAATTCTGTGACTGATAATAACTCACCGTTTACTAATCCATATTGAAGGTTTTGAAAAAATTGATCAAAATTAATTTCTCTTTTTTCAAACTTATTAAATTGTTCAGAAAATACATTATCAACTATTTCATATTGATTATTCGTTCTTTCTGAAATATATTGAATTATTGTACTTTTATCCGCACCAAGTAATACACCAAATAAATCAAAGTAAATTGTGGTTAACATAGATAATAATTTAATACGGATTTTAAATAGCAGAATAAAAGATAAAATAGTTTTTAATGAATAATCTATTTAATGTAAGTTTGATAGCTGTATATGACTATTATATGACATAATTTCAAAATATGACATATATATGTCATGAAAAAGACATATTAATTGATAGTAATTGTCAATATGTCATTAATTAATCTTTAGGCATGGTATTTGAAAATAAAAGGGTACATGAAAAAAACACAAATTAAAAAAATAAGAAAAAAACTAAATTTAACTCAAAACCAGTTTGCAGATTTATTAGGGACAGGAATTAGAACTGTAGCAAGGTGGGAAAGCGGTGATTCAAAACCAGGACCTCAAAAGAGGCAAAATTTAAATTTATTATATGATGGAATAAATGATAAAAAACAATTAAAACTAATTAAAAGTGTAATAAATAATGCATCTATGAAAAATGATTTTAAAAATATATTAAATATTATTTTAAAGGCAATTGGGGCAATTGGTGCTATTGCTAGTTTTGGAATAATGGGGAAGCTATTAGCAGAATATTTTAAAGAAGATGATTAAAATAAGTAATAAAGGAGTAATAATGTCAAAAGAAAGTAATTTTTATATTAAACTAAGAAATTCGATAAATGAATGGGCCGGTGATAATAAAAATCAGTATAATAAATTTATAGATTTTATTTTATTTGTCCCTGATTTTTTCTATTTATTATGGAAATTAGAGATGAATGATAGAGTTTCTAGTGATGATAAAGTTAAAATAGGATTATTGATTGCATATTTTATATCACCGATTGATTTATTTCCAGAACTTATATTTGGCCCCATTGGCTTTATGGATGATTTAGTCGTTACGGCTCATTTAATAAATAGTTTAATGGTTAATTATAAAGAAATAATTTATTATCATTGGAATAATGTAAGTAATCAGGATTTACTAGAAAGTATTCATAAAATTTTAGCTTCGATAGATAATTTAATAGGCAAACCACTGTGGAATAGGCTGAAGAATAAATTTTCAATTTAATTAATAGTTATAATAATTAAACTGAAAGATAAACGGCCAATGGTAGTTTGTTTAACATTTAACAATATTTAATTTTTAAAGGATTATAAAATGAAAAAGAAAGTATCAAATAAACTTCTTGATGAATTGCATGTAAAATCATTACAATTGCTGGACGATCAAAACTATAAATCTGCCCGCAAAATTCTAATTAAGTTATTAGAAATTGAACCAGATAATCCAATTAATTTGTATAACTACGCCCTGACTTTCGCCAATTGTAATGAATTTTTTGAAGCCTATACTCTATTCAATAATCTTTTAATAATGGAAATTAGCAATGAGCTCAAAGAAGAAGTAAATGATCTAATTTTAATTTGTAAATCAGGCTATCTTACACATAAGGCATTAGATTTAAAGAATATGGACGAAGAAGAGCTGCCTATTTCTTTACTAGAAAAAGCATTGGAAATATGTCCCCAAAATAATGACGCTAAGTTCTATCTTGGTCAAATTCACCAGAAAATGTACGAATATAAAAAAGCAATAAATTATTATAACGATATTGAAAAAGATGACATCCTTAAGGATCAGCTTGAAGTAAAATTTAATTTAGGTCTATGTTATCTTGCAATGGATGATATCTCTACTGCTGAAAAATATTTTGCATTTGTATTATTAAATGACGATTTAAATTTACAACCAGAGGTGCATTTTTATTTTGCAGAAATGGTATTTAGGAAAAAAGAATTTAAAAAATCATTGCAACATATTAATAATTTTAAAAATGCGATAGATAGAGAAACAGAAAATAAAGAATCTAACATACTGGATTATTATGATCACATGGCAAAATATTACCGGGCAAAAATTAGCATTTATGAAGCAATAGGAAATATGAAAAATGCAGTTCAATTAGCAAAAAGATATTTCAATTTGGCAATGAAACAAAAAATGAGTCTTGATCCTTTATGTGTTTTTACAGCTTTTGGTGCTTTAGAAGTTCATGAAGAATGGGATTACTTGGAATTTTTGGATAAGAAAAATACACTGATAGGGTTTGGCCATTTTGGCCTTTTACCAATGGATATTTATTTAAAAGCTATCATTGCAGATAACAATGGAGATTTTGATTTAGCATTAGATTATTTTATTCAAGTAAAAGAATATGTTCAAGAAGCATGTAAGAATCCAAAGGCACCAACCTTTAAGAACGTTTGGTACGAATTAAGTTGCTCTGTTGATGATTTTAAAGATTTTAATATCCCTGATTTAGAAATTCCTTTTGGAATACTTGTAGATAAGAAAATTAATGAATTAAAAAAAAATATAAAGGAATAAAAATGATTAATAAATTAACCAATATTTTACCTGGAATAGATAAAATAACAAAATCTGGAAGCTCTAAACTTGTTATTAATTTAGCGATAAAAAATATATTAGGGGATGTTGGAAAAGTAACAGACTTATTAATTGATCGTAAAAATAATAAAATAACTTGTTCAATTAAGTTAAAAGGTGAAGTAGAATCAATTGATATTAAAATTGATAAATATGAAATTTTAAAAAATGATAATGAAGTAACTTTAAAAATATTAGATTTCCAATCAAATAAAGAATGGATGAAATCGCTACTTACTAAAAAAAATTCTTTTAATTTACCACGAGAAATCGACAACTTTTTTTAATGTAAGATTAAAACTTGCTCCGAGAATTAAATCGTTTTTATTAAAAACTATATTTTTTAATTGCAAGTTAAACTCTCTTATCGCAGATAAATCTCATTTTATATTGGGCGGATTTGCAATTTATTATTTTGGGTCTTATGCAATAATAATTCTTTTAATAAAAGAATGGATGGATATTATACTATGGGGTGGAATTAAAAACCAGATGGATTATAAAAACAAAAAGGGATTTGTAAGGTTGGTATAGCGTTATGAGTTTCATGCAAATATTTATTTATAAATTATGTTAAAGAAGTTTCGTATTTTACAAATGAAATTTTCCTATAAGAAATGACAAATATAATTTTTCTAATTCCTATTAAAAAATAACCATAAAAAGAAAATGAAATCTAATATTCCAAAAGATAAACTTAATATTATAAATGAATTTATTGATTCTTTAATAAATCAACTTAGTTATGGGGCCATAACTGCAAAAGAATTACCTCATTTAATAAAAGATGAAGCATTAAATATTTTCCATGAAGAAATTAAAAATGGACTCATAGAAAAAGGGGAAATGCAATTTTAATTATGTCAACACTTGGAGAATATAATAGTGAAATTGCAAAAGAAATGTATAGACAAGCAAACCGTGAGGTTGATTCATTAATTGAACAGGGAAAAATAAAAGAATCTAACCGGGAATATGAATTTGCAAGAATTGTAAGCCAAAAACTAAAAAGTGTAGGAGCAAAAGTTCCGCAGAGGTTTTTAGAGATTCTAAAAAAGTAAAAAGGAGAAAATGATGCAAAATCCAGAATTGTTATTAAATAGTTTTAACAATAAAGTTAATAATTTACTTTCAAAAAGTATAATTTTAAATAAACCAAAACTTGGAAAAAAATTAAAAATATTTTTCAGACAAACTTTTATATCGGAGTTGCTTTTTGATGAATATGTGATTGCTATTTCAGGCCTACAAGGCGCTGGAAAATCAACTCTTGTAAAAGAACTATATGAACTTGATGATGATGATTTTCCATTACCACAAAATTACGCGAGAGGCGAAAAACTACCCGTGATGATAAAGGAAAAGAAAGGGATATCTGCTCCTGAAATGTGGATTAGAAAATTTTATGAAGTAGATAAATCTTATACAATAAAAAAAACACAAATTGTATCTAAAACTGAATTTATGAATATCGCAACAGATCCAGAAGTAGATCATTTAATTTTAGAGTATCACATTCCATTGAATAAAAATGTGTTAAATACAGAAGATGTTTCATTTATTCTATTGCCAGGGCTAGAAGAAAGCAAACCAGAAAATAAAATTTGGCAAGAGCTAACAAACCATACACTTACTTCTGCTGCAACCTGTGTTTTTGTATTAGATAAGCAACAATTTGCAGATGGATTTAATAGCCAACAATTGAAAAATATCATCACCAATTTTGGGGCTTCAAAACCTATTTTTATTCTTTCAAAATCTGATGATGCAGGTTCAGAGATAGATGCTGGAAAATTCAAAAAGGATTTTCTTGAGAAATATAATTTGCCTGACGACGAAAGCGATAGAGTTATTTCAACTGCAATAAAAAGTAGTGGGGTTTGTGAAGGATGGCATGAAATATTGATTAATGCAATTGGAAAATACCGAAGTATTCAAAAAGTTTCCAGGAAATCACAAATTGATAATTTGTATAAATTACTTGATGAAAATTTCAGTTTAATTTTAACTGAATTTGATACCGAGCAAATGAAAATTCAAATTCCGGACGACTCGAAATCAAGAATAGTAAAAAAATATTTTGATATAATTGAGACAGAAATCAAAAATATTAGGAAAAAATATAAAAAGAAACTAATAGATGGATTTAAGGCTTATCTTAAAAATGTGGATGACGAAATAGAAAAATACATAAAAGATAGAAGTAATTGGGAAAAATTTGTTAAACTTTTTACAGGACCTTCTCTTAAATCAAATCGAGAATTTAGAGAGAAGATTATTGAATCGTGGAATACTGCTAATGGGTTTAGTGCAAAAGACCAGCAACTTGCACTTGTAAATGATTTACTTGATAGTGAATACCCCATTTTATTAACTCCAAATAAAGATCCAAAAATTACCTATAAGAAATTATTGTTAGGGGATGGTTACAATAAAAAATATTCAAATACTGATCATGAATTTATTTCGGACGATAATTTGTCAGATTTTAAATATATTTTCTCAAAACAAAATGAAAATAAGGAAGCAAGTGATCATTTTCAAAAGAGTTTGGAAGTATTACCGCTGATCACATTTGAGTTTCAACGCATTTTATCTATTTTTCCAGAATTTATGGATATTAATCGCAAAGAGATGAAACCTGAAGATAGTATTAATGAAATCGTGAATAATTTTAAATTTTTAAAAGAATCGAAAGGACAAGTAATAAAGGGTATGGCATATATGCTAGGATTAGATTATTTACCTGATGGGGAAATTGATACAATCTCTGGCTTAATGGGCGGTATCGGGCTTGGAGCAAAAGCGACTGAATATGCCGCAGGAAGTATTATTCAAGGCGGAATGGAAATTACATCAGGAACAGCAATGCTTGCTGGAGGGAACATTCTTGAAGCCGGGCAAGTCGTCCCTGCAGGAGTTACTGCAACTGCTGGAAAAGAAGGGGTAGTTGCTTCTGCTGCAATAAATCCATGGGTAGCTGGTGGGGTTGCTGTTATTGCATTAGGGTTTATCGCATCAAGTGTGATGAAACAATTTAATAAAATGGATATTCAAGATAAGTATTATGCAACACAAGTTGTAACGCAGATTAAAGAAAATACTATTCAACAATATCTTGGCAGCTTTGATTCATTAATGGAAAAGATGGTTAGAACCGTTAAAAATAGATTGGATGATAATTATAATATTCCCGCTAATCTTGCAAGAACAGAAAGATTGCTAAAAGCATATAGTGATGCAGGTAATGCTTCTTATGAATTGAGAACTGCATTACAAAATTTCTCACTGCCAATATAAATGAGAAATAATGAGTATCGAACAATGGATTGATATTTATAAAAACCGATTAGAATGGGCTTATAAAGCACATGATAATTGGCTTGTGAATATAGAAAGTGAAGATGTAAAAAAGATTTCAAGCAAAGGTGAAAAAAATGTAACTATTGCCCTGTTTGGAAAATCGCAAGTTGGGAAAACAACTTTAATTTTAAAACTTTTGGGGATAAAAGATGATTTGTTTTCTGAAGTTTACTCTGCGGTCAGAGGCAGTATTAACAAAACAGGTTCCGCAACTCCAACAGCATTTGTTTATAAAAAATCTATTGATAATAATTTCTACATAATAAAATCTGAAAAAAAAGCAGTTGGAATATCTTCTATAGAAGAATTAAAAAAAGAGATTTTATCTATTCGTGAAGAAATTGAAAACAATAAACAGAGTTTTCACCTTGAACAAGTTATCATTATAATACCAAAATCATATTTTGATACAGAAAAAGTTAATAGAATAAATATTGATATAATTGATTTGCCTGGTTTTGAAAGTTCTAATAAAGATGAGCAGCCGCATGTTAAAAATATAATTGGAAAATATATCCCAAGATGTAATTTAATTCTTTTAGTTGTCCCTATCGATAAAATACAGATGTTTGGAAAATTTATTGGATCATCATATTTTCCAAATGGTTTAGACTGGTCATATAATATGGAAGGTTTCCGATTTTTGGTTTCACGCACTTTTTGTAATTATATGCCTGATAGTAAAAAAACAATGCCCGAAATTGCAATGGATTGTGAAAATATTGCAGATTTTAAATCTAAAATGAAGCCAGTTTTTACTGGAACTGATTTTTATAAAAGTGGAATGTGGAAGAAAATATATTTTTTTGATTATGGTGATAGTTGGGAAAATCATCTTGAAGATTTAAAAGAAAAGGTTAAACCTTGGTTAGATGATTTTGAAAACAATCTAATTAAAGATATAAATAAAACGGCAACACCAGAAAACCAACTCCAATTGCAATCGAAGAAATGGGAAATAGTTGAAAAATATATTGATGATAAGAAAGAAGAACATAAGGGTGTTGTTAAAGAAAAAGAAGATGAAATAGTCGAGTCTAAGGAAAATATCAAAATATTTAAGGAGAGTACTGATGATTTGAAATTAGATATTAAAGAATATATAAAGAGAAAAACTAAATTAAATAATTATAAGCCATTTTTCAAATTTATTGTTGATACTCCTGCAGATTGGAGAAATACACCTAATGAATTAGGAGATTATCTACAAAAAAACATAAAATTATTGAAAGAAGTGTTCAATAAATTTAATAAAATATTGGAAGAATATGAATTAGTTACAATCACTTATGATGTATTTAATGATATATATAATAATCGTAAATATAATCATATTCGCCGTACCTTGGACGATAGGTGGGATAATTGGGCATATCAACAAAATTGGCTTTGGAATGGCTTCCTATCTTCAGATAGATATGATAGTGAATGTGCTCTCGCTTCTATTCGAAATAATTTAAGGAATGATTTAATAAAAAGAGCAAATATTAAGAAGTCAAATAAATTAGAGGAAATTAATAATCAAATTAAAGATGTGAAAGGTCAGATTGAAGCAAACGATTTGCAAATTAATGAACTTGGACGCAAAAAATCTGAAAAAGAAAAGATTATTGAAAAATTAAAAAAAAAGCATAACAAAAAGATTCCTGTATTAGAAAAAGATAAAAAAAAAGCTAAAGAATTTTCTGAATATTTAGATACGGGGTTCGAAAACAAGAAAGATGAATTGTATAGTTCTATTAATGATAGTGAGGGAGAGAGCGAAAATAAACTCTTAAAATTATTAGAAATTGAATTAATGGTTAGAAGAATGAAAAAGATACAAGGAGTTTAGGATGCGGAAAAAGATTGAAGATCAAGCACATAAAGAATTAAAAGAAATTGTTAATGATTTATTTGGAGAGATTGTTGAGACAAAGTCAAATAAACTCATTGAACTTCTACAAAACAAAGAAGATGAATTAAATATAAAAATTGCTAGAAAACCATCTAAAGAAGATGTAGAAAAAAAAGTGGATGAAAAAATTGAACATATTCCACCCAATCTCAAAAATATACCCACCATAATAGGTATATTTGAAGATAAATCAACTACAATTGCAAAACTATTAGAAAATATGTCAAATGATTTTGCCTCAAATGAGAAAATAGATGGATTAAAAACGGAATTGAATTCACTCATCGAACAAAAGGCTAAAGATTTAAAAAAAACTTTAGTTCCAAAAAATAAAAATATTGATACTGACATATATTCAAAAATTGATAAAATATTTGACATATTAAGCTCATATAAATTAGATGACATAATTAAGAGAAATAATATATTGCAAGTGTTAATGATAATATTATTTTTATTTCAATTTTCAATTTTATTCTATATTTTTCAAAACTAACAAAAAAACAGAAAATGAAATACGATAGATATGTTAACAATAAAATACTTAATAACTCATTAAGACCACAGGCAAAGTTTACTTGCGCAACTACCAGCATGACTCAAGCAGTTAATACTGTGTTTGAATCTAACTTCACACCAAAAGATATACGAGATGTTAATGGGTGGTCATTAAAAAAGGTGAAAGATGGTAAGATTGGAAACAATGGTATTGTTAATGGAATTAATACATTTCTAAAGAAGTATCATCTGAATGGTAAAGCAGAAATTTGGATGGACATAGTAAAATTTGGAGAAAAAAATATAGAATCAGCTTGGAGTAATATTAAAGCAGAACTGAAAAATGAAAATTCTGCAATAATTTATCATATGAAAAACCATTATACAATGTTAGCAGGGTATTTTGAGGAACCATTGAATTATGATAATATAGGGAAATATGAATTTGATAATAGACGAGATTGGATAATCATTTCTGAACAATCAAAAAGTTGGGAAAAGCCAATTAGAATTATAAGGTGGAAAGATATTAGATGTGACATCCGTGATGTAGATAACCATTGTTTAATTTCAGTGAAGAAAAATTAATTATAATGAAATTATTAAATAAGTACTATTTATTGTCCACCCTTTTCCTCTTCTCCTGCTCCTCAACATATATCTCACCAATGCCAGAAGATATGATGGACTTTTTTTATTTAGACAATATAGAAGATTGCTATTTTATTTTAGCAGAGGGTTTAAATAAAAAAGCTGTGATTCAAGATATTAATGATCAAATGGAATTATTAATAGATAAACATAATTACTATGAATTTTATGTTCTATCACAAGGTGAAATTGGCAGAACACTTTTAAAGCCAACTATTCAAATGAATGCTTGGGTAAAATTTTTTAGAACGGAAGAAAAATATCAAGAATTTGTAAAAAATTATGATCCATTTAAAAAATAAATCATCCTTCAGAACCACCTAAATCAAGTAAAATAACTTTAAATTCAGGTCGTGTAATAACTTTAAATGAAATATACCAAGATTTAACATACTCAGATCTATTAGATGGCTTGCCAGATGAATTAACAAATAAAGAAATTGTACCCAATGCTATAAAAACTGCTAAGCAAAAATTAGATAATGTCACAATACCACACATAATCCGCCCAGTTAAAAATCCTATAAATATCAAACTGTCTGATTGGACAAAAAAATATTATGAACAACTTGGTATTGATGGTCCTACAGAATTTCCAAGGATTCAATGTATTTCTAATTTTGAATCAGACTTTGTTAATAGTGAATATTGTTATTCTTATCTTACTATTATATGGTTCCAAAATGATTGGATTTTACCAATAGATAAAAATATTATAGAAAAAATTAAAGAAATTAATTGGGATAAAAAAGCGATTGATTGTAGTTATTAATTTATCAAAAAAATTTATTCATCCAATACTGCAACCACTCTTGCTGGTGCTGCTGAGCCCCCTATTATTTTTAACGGTAATACAATAACTGTAAATCCTGAAATTGGTAAACTATCTAAGTTTGTTAATTGTTCAATATGGCAATATTCTTTTTGCTGTCCAACTAAATGACCCTCCCAAAATAATTCTGAATTATTTGTTTTTTTGGCTTCATCAACTAAATATTGAAATGGAACATCCCAACCCCACTGATCAATTCCCATTACTTTTATTCCTTGATCAATAAGCCATTCTGTCGCTTTGGCACTCATTCCGGTACCCATTTCAGGAAACTTTTTTGTCCCCATAAATTGGTCTCGACCTGTTTTAATTAAAACAATCATCATTGGTTCTAATTTTAATTTATTCTTTTCTAAGTATGATTTTATTTCCTCAACTGTTATTGCTTCTCCTTCTGGCTTATGTTTCATGTCAATAACAATCCCTGGCGCAATACCCCAATCTAATGGTATTTGGTCAATTTTTTTTGCAGGTTTACCATTACATGTTTCACTATAATGCCATGGTGCATCTAAATGAGTTGTTGCATGTACGCCCATGCTGAAATAATCATCGGCCCACCCAATAAAGTTTTTGGGAAATAACTTAAATGGCAGTCCCAATGCAAAACGAATTAACCATTTTGCTTTATGGTGAGGCTTATGTTTTACTTTTACTTTCATATAAAATGGATCACCTGAATTATATTGTACAGGTTTTGATAAATCAATAACTTTTTTCATATATTTATTCTATAATATTCTATTTTGTAATTTGCCGATATTTTCAATTTCAAGTGTAATTGTATCTCCCGAATTTAATAAATGTTCATTCTCAATTCCACTACATCCAGGTATCGTTCCTGAGCCAAAGAACTCTCCAGGATATAATTGTTCCTCAAGTGAAGCATAAGCAATAGCTTCGGGAATAGAATAATCCATTTTTCCTGTTTTCGTTTTTATAATTGATTTGTTATTTATTTTTACTTGAACTTTTAAATCTTCGATAACTGGTAATATTTCATCTGCGGTAACAATTATTTTTGAAATTGAATTTACAAAGTTCTTTGATTTCATAGGACCGAACCCACTTTCCATTTCACTAATTTGAACATCTCTTGCCGAAAAATCATTAAAGACTACAAACCCACCAATTGCATTTTCTGCTTCTTTAGCTGATGCATTTTTTAATGGCTTACATAGTACAACACCTAGTTCTAATTCATAATCCAATTCATTTGTATAAATTGGAATAGATACAGGTTCATTATCGGTTATAAATGTTAAATGGTTTCCTACATAATAAATCGGATGTGAATACCATCTACTTTTTGGTTTTAATTTTGGAAAAACTTTTCCAGTAATTTTTTCATATATTTTTACAATTGGTAATAGTTTAGGTAAATATTTTTTTACAAATCCACGAGATGCATTAATACAGTGTTTTTCATATAACATAAAATCACGATAAGATAGTGGCTGAAATGGTAATGTAAGCTCCATATCATTTAAATTAGTCGTCTCAAAATTTCCTGTAGAAATATAAGTACTAAGTTGATTTGGATTATTAATATTATATTCTAATATTTGAATTATATTGTGGAATCTTTTTTCTGGTAACAATTCATTAATTAAATACCATGAAATACCATCTTTAGAAACTATAAACTTTGCTTCCGAGCCGGGCTGAACACTTTTAACAATCTTCATTTAAAATATTTTTGATATATAATTAATTGATTTTTTAGTTTATTTAGATCTGTATCATTACCCGTTTCTTTAAGTTGGTTTACAACGGGTATATATAATTGCAAAAATTTATGTAATTCATTATGGGCATCTCCCTGCATTGTACAGCCATTAAATAAAATATTTAATTCTTCTTGAATTTGTATCCCTATATCTTTTG
>JACNKR010000020.1 GCA_014381925.1 Fidelibacterota bacterium
CGCTTCCATTACACACACCACATTCATCTTCCGCTGATGTACCTCCACATTCACCTGCACAATCTAATTCAGCTATACAATTCCCATCACAATCAAAATTTTCTTCTGCATATTCACAACAATCGCTACATGCTGCTGTTGCAGTATCATCATAATTACACGCTAAATCATCCATACATCCTTCAACTGAACCAGACAATGAAACACATTCACCAATATTTACTGGCACTGTTCCGCCAGTCGAATTAGATATTACCACAGCATCAATACAAATTTCATCACTATTTGGTGTAAATGTAATATCTGTTAAAATATGTTCACCAGCAGGTAATGTAATTCCACCAAAAGAAAAACCTAACCAAGTTGTTCCTGATCCACTTACCGTCCATCCTGCATTTCCTGCCTCACCTCCTGAATAATCACCTAATGTTGCACCTATTAAATCAAATTGTGCACCACCTATTTCAATGTCAGAATTATATTTTATTTCTGCAATATTTGCCACCACATCAACTTCTCCAAAAAACACATCAACACTTTGTGAAAATGATATTGAAATCATTAATCCCAAAATGGTTATATAATTAATAAACTGCTTCAATACTTTCTCCTTTTGTTATTTAAATATAAATTTAATCTCTTATACATCTTATCCCTAAATTATATCGACTGATGTGAGGTTCTAATTCTTCATGTTCCCACGATTTATGTTCAACACTTGAAACTAACATATTAAAAGCCCCACCTTTAATAAAATAAAAACCACTCCCATTATATGTTGATGTCCATTCTCTAATATTCCCTGCCATATCATAAACACCATAATATGAAGGACTATTTAATGTTCCATTCATTCCATTATAATACCCCACTGGAGTTGTTGCTTTATATAAATTATCCCACGGATCATTACTACCACTAAAATTTGCATTTAATTCATTTATAACATCATCTTCTGTATTAGTTGACCACGGATAATTAAATCCTAAATTTCCTCTAGCTACTTTTTCCCACTCTTGATCGTTTGGTAATCTTGCATTTTCGTATTCAGCATATTCAAAACTTCCAAACCAAGAGACTCCAGTAATAGGATGATTTTCAAATCCTGAATTTACAACAAAATCATTACCATCATACGAAAGTTGGCTATTTTCAAAATAGAAATAATCTCTTATTTCACCAGGCATAAACCCTTCCGTTTCATGATTAAATATTCCATTAATTATCCAATTATTATCCAAATCTATTAAATTAATATTTTCTAAATTCTCTCTTAAATATTTAATATATTGAACATTTGTAACTGGATATTTTTGTACTTCATATAAATATGAAATATTCACAGATTGATCTTGGGATCCATAAGTAAATTCACCCGGGTTAATTGAAATCCATTCAGATTCATCTAACCAAATTCTAACAACATTACTTGACGCAAACATATCATAATCATCGGTAATTAATAATTGATAATAATTATCTGTTTCATTTATACCCATATTAAAATATTGTGATTCAGTCTGTGTGTAACCAAGTTGATCTCCTTCACCATATTTTATAATTTCGACAGCATTGTTCATTTCAATATTATTTGCTTTCATCACAGTGTAATGACTAAAATCTTCATTATCACTTTGAGACCATTTCAATTGAAATAATCCATCTTGAGGAAAATAAGGTGAATATAAATTAATAGATTCAGGAGTTTCATATCCTTGATACTCAAATAAATTTGAAACAGAACTAATTGATGTTTTATTCCAATAGTCAGTTACTTCTACCCAAAAATAATTTTCATTTTCAAATCCATAATTTATTGTTGGTAAAGTCAAAACCGTATCCATGTTGTTTGTTATTTCCTGAATAATATTTGCAGTTTCAATATTTGGAAAATTAGAATGATAAACTGTATAATATTCAAAATCAAATTCAGTATTTTTATTCCATTTAATTTCAAGAACTGAAGGATCAAATTGAATATTTAAAATTTCAGGTGTTATTGGAGCATGATTAATTATTTCAAACCCTTCATTATTTGCTGTGGACTGTCCCCAATAATCCCAAGTAATTATATCAAAATAAATGGGTTCAGATATATCTGGAGATTCAACATAAATATAATTTGTAGAAAAATCATTAACAAAAGCATACTGTTCTGTTCCATTTTTTATTAATTCATAAGCAACTACATCATTTTCAATAGATAAATCCCAATATAATAACATATTTTGAGTACTATAAAAAACTGAATCAATTGAAACAGGTTGAGGTGCAGGATCAATTTCATTTGTCAAAGAATTCCCAATAACTGATAATTCAAAAGTGTCAGTAACCATTACTTTAAACCAATTTTCTACAATTGGAGTAAATCCATTTGAAATATCAAAATTTATTGCATGGGATTGAATATTTTTATTAAAGTATTCAGCAATTGTATCAAAAGGACCTTCATTGAAAAATGAATGTAAAATGGTATAGCTTTTAAAATCATTTGCAGTTGATATTTCCCAAGATACCGTTAATTCTTCAATACTATAATTTATATCTATTACATCGACAGGTAAAGGCGACCCTTCAATTAAAGAAGATTCAACATCACTTATTGAAGAATAACCAAAAGTATCATTTACCCTTAATATATATTCAACACTATTAAATGGATCAATATCGTAATCTTCATAATAAATTGTATTTTGATTCGTTGTTTGTAAAATAGTTATCCAAGTAGATGAGTTTGAAATATCTCGTTTTTTTAATATATATTCCTTAAAATCACTTTCTGTATTTTTTTCCCATCTAATTGTATTTTTTCCATTTGAATAAGAAACTTCAGTAATGTTTGGTTGAATAGGTGCAGAATTAGAATTATCAACTTCAATTTGAATAGGTGGTTCACTAAATGAAACATTTCCATTTACATCAACAACTTTCAATTGAATATTATAAATAATCCCTTCTTCAAAAAATGGTTCTCCATTTTCATTATTTTCAGATGTATTTAATGCAAATGAATAAGGAATTTCACTATCTACCATATTTTGATAATGGTCTGAATTAATCCAAAGCTGGACTTCTTGAATTCCAACATTATCTGTAGCCGTACAAAAAATATTGACAATTTGATCCACTGGATTATCTTTATCTATTGTTACAAAAATATTTCCAGGTGGAGAAATATCCTTTTCTTCTACCACCGGATTATTGCATGACATCCAAAAAACAGTAAATAAAGTTAATATTAGTAAAAAATTTCTCACAGAATGAGTAAAAAGACCTCCATAAACATCCCCAATTTTAATATATATTCAATTTAAAGAAAAAACAGTTTATCATTTCTTTTTCGATTTATCCCAAATTTCATCCATTTCTTCCAAAGAAGCATCCGATAATTTAATATTTCTCTTCGCTAACTCCGTTTCAATAATATGAAATCGGTTTTCAAATTTATTTATTGTGCCTTTTAATGAAGCTTCAGGTTGAATATTTAAAAAACGAGCTAAATTCACAAATGAAAATAATACATCTCCAAATTCTTCAGAAATATTTTTTTCATTTTTTTGTTCAATTGCTAATTTCAATTCATTAATTTCTTCATTTACTTTATCCCAAACAGGGTTTATTTCTTTCCAATCAAAACCGACTTGAGATGCTTTTTCTTGTATTCGAGATGCACGAGTTAATGCAGGTAACGAAATTGGAACACCATCTAAATATTTTTCTCTTTTTTTCTCAATTTGTTTTTTTTCTTCCCAGGTCAAACCAATATTATTTGATTTTATTCCAAAAAGTTCTGGGTGCCTATTTTTAAGTTTAGCATTAATTTGTTCAATGACCTCTGTAAAACCGAAAATGTTTTTTTCTTCATAAATTTGAGCTTGAAATATTAAATGTAAAAGTAAATCACCTAATTCCTCTTTTATTTCATTTTCATTTTTATTTTCAATTGCTTCAATTATTTCATATACTTCTTCTAGTAAATATGGTATTAATGAATTGGAAGTTTGCTTATTGTCCCAGGAACAACCATTTGGAGCGCGAAGAATTTTAATAGTATTGTATAACTCTTTTAATTCTTTTTCCATATAATTATTTGTTTATCTCATTTACTGAAATTAACATTTTTTCAATAAGCACTTTTTCAATTCGATGTCCATCCATTTCTTTAATTGTAAATAAATAAGAATTATATTCAAATTGTTGACCATTATTTGGAATATTTCCATGAAGCGTAAAAATGAAACCACCAAGTGTATCATAATCTCTAGTTTCAGGAAATTCTAATTCAGTCTCTTCTTCTAAATCATAAATTGAAATTTTACCTTCAGCAATAAAATTATCATCATCAATTTTTTTTACTTGAGATTCTTCATTATCATACGGATCTCTTATTTCACCCAATACTTCCTCAACAATATCTTCTAAAGTAATAATTCCTTCTGTCCCTCCCCATTCATCAACAACAATTGCAATATTTGTTTTTTTTGCTCTAAAATCTTTTAATAATTCATCTATATTTTTATTTTCAGGAACAAAATAAGGTTGTCGTGAAATTCTGCTTAAATTAATTTGAGGCCGTGAACCAGTTAAATAAGGTAAAATATCTTTTGCAAATAACACCCCTTTTATATCATCAATATTTTTTTTATATATTGGGATTTTAGAATATTGTTTATCCTTAATCACATCCATTACTTCATCTAATGAGGCTTTAGATGATAGGGCAATCATATCTACTCGCGGTGTCATAATTTCATGTACATTTTTTTCATGAAATTCAAATATCGATTGTATCATTTCAGATTCTTCAGCCTGTAATGTTCCCTCCTCCTCACCTAATTCTGTTAATAGAATTAATTCTTCTTCAGTATCAAATATTTTTTCTTTTTTAATCGGTAATATTTTAACTAAGCCATTTGTAATTGCATATAAAATTGAAACAATTGGGGAAATTAAAGTGGACATCATTCTTAATGGAAAATGAAATATTTGAGCAAATTTCAATCCGTTTTTATTTGCAAATAATTTAGGTAAAATTTCTCCAAATAAAAGAACAATTACGGTAACAACCCCAATATCTAATAATAAAATTATAGAAGTTGAATAGCCATTATCTTTAGCAAATTTTGATGTAATCATTGCGGCTAATGATGCAATAATAACATTAATTATCGTATTTCCTGTTAAAATCGAAATTAATAATTTTCTTGGATTTTCTAATAATTTCAAAATATCTTCGGGGATATCCTTACGATGTGTCTTTATTTGAAATAATGCCGTTTCAGAACCCGAAAATATTCCAGATAAAATTAAAAGAATAGTAAATAAAATAAAATAAAATATCAAGAGTAAAATGCCATATTGAATTTTGAAATATACAAATTCTCTAAGGTCGTCATTTCCGTTTTCTCTATTTTGGTTTGATCATCAAAACCAATTAAATGCAATACACCATGGATTAAAATTCTTTTAAACTCATCATTAACAGCTAATTTTAAAGTTTTTGCATTTTCAACAATTCGTTCCCAACTTATATAAACTTCGCCATCAAGTTGTTCACCATCTTCTTCTAAATTAAATGCCATTACATCTGTAAAAACATCCATATCAAAATAATTTTTTTTCATTTTACGCAATGTATTATCATTTACAATAATAAAATTGATATACCCATATTCTATTTGATAATCATTTAATAATATATTTACACAATTACTAATATTATCATATTTAAAATGAGGTAGCGGATCGTAATCTTCTGAAATATCTACCTTAATCACGCAGATTTTTGTAATGATTTTAATATTTCTCGAGATATTATTATTCGTTGAATTTCACTTGTTCCTTCACCAATTTCTAATATTTTAGCATCTCTAAAAAATCGCTCAACATCATATTCATGAATATAACCATAACCACCATGTAATTGAATCGCATCGGTTGTAATTTGCATAGCAGATTCACTTGAAAATAATTTTGCCATTGCAGCTTCTTTAATGACAGACTCACCCTTATCTTTTAAATAAGCAGCATGATATACAAGATGTTTGGAAGCTTCAATTCTTGTAGCCATATCAGCTAATTTAAAACTAACTCCTTGAAATTTTGAAATTTGTTTTCCAAATGCAGATCGCTCGCATGAATAATTTAATGCAGCTTCATATCCACCCATAGCCGTTCCAATACTTAATGCACCAATTGTAATTCGTCCAGAAGTTAGCGTATTTAAAAATTGTTTAAACCCACTTTCAGGTGAACCAATAATGTTTTCCTTTGGTATCCTCATGTCTTCAAAATATATAGAGCGAGTATCAGAAGCTTTCCATCCCATTTTTTTCTCAGGAGGACTTAACTTTAACCCGTTTGTCCCACTTTCAACAAAAAATGCTCCAATACCCTTATTTTCACCATTTTCAATATATTGTGCAGTAAAAGTAATTAAACCCGCATAACCAGCATTTGTACAAAATACTTTTTGCCCATTAATAACAAACTCATTTCCATCTAATGTAGCAGTTGTTTGCGTATTACCCGCATCACTTCCAGCGTTTGGTTCGGTCAAACCAAATGCACCAATCATACGCCCAGATGCTAATTCAGGCATATATTTTTTCTTTTGCTCTTCAGAACCAAAATAATAAATCCCACCTGTACCTAATGAAGTATGAGCCATCATAGTAGCGGCAGTTGAACAACACACTTTTCCAATTTCTTCAATAGCAATTACTAATGCTCTTAAATCCATGCCAGTTCCACCATATGCTTCAGGCCATGGAATTCCCATTAAACCTAAATCACCCATTTTTTTTACAGATTCACTTGGAAACTCACCCGATTTATCAATTTGTTTAGCAATTGGTTTTACTTCATTTTGAGCAAATTCACGAACCATTTCTCTGAGCATTTGATGCTCTTCATTAAAATATAATTTATCCATAATTTACCATTTTATTGCAGCTGAAGCCCAAGCAAAACCAGAGCCAAATGCTGCTAATATAATATTTTGTCCTTTTTTAATTTTTCCTTCACTAACCGCTTCACTTAATGCAATTGGAATTGAAGCAGCTGTTGTATTTCCAACACGATGAATATTTGATATTATTTTATTCATTGGCATTCCTAATTTTTTTGCAACAAATTCTGTAATTCTAATATTTGCTTGATGCGGTACTAATACATCAATATCATCTATAGTTAACCCATTAGCATCCATCGCTTCTATGATAACTTCTGGAAACCGTCTGACTGCATTTTTAAATACTTCTCGACCATTCATAAATAATAAATGTTTACCATCATCAATAATTTCAGGAGTTATACGAGGATTTACTTTACTTGAAGGACTTTCAACCCAAAGTTCCTTTGCATATTTTCCTTCTGAATGTAAATGAGTTGATAAAATACCTTTATCTTCTTTTGTTGCAGAAAGTATTACTGCACCCGCACCATCAGCAAAAATAACAGCAGTATCTCTTCCATTTGTCGTCATATCCAATGCTGTAGATTGAACTTCAGCTCCAACTAATAATACATGTTTTGCAGTACCCGTTTTAATATATTGTTCTGCAATTGATAATCCATATACAAAACCAGGACATTGAACTCTTATATCCAATGCACCAATCGTATTAAAACCCATTTTTTCCTGTAATAAACAACCTGATCCTGGTGCATAATAATCAGGGGTTGAAGTTGCAAAAATAATTAAATCAATATCATCTTCAGTTAATCCTGCCATTTTTAAAGCATCTTTAGTTGCAGGAATAGCTAAATCTGTTGGGCCTTGATTTCCAGTAATATAATGTCTTTGTTTTATACCAGTTCTTTCAACGATCCATTCATCAGAAGTATCCATTATTTTAGCTAAATCATCATTCGTAACAATATTTTCAGGTAGATAATGTCCGATTCCAGAAATATATGCTCTATACATTAATTTGCTCCTTTGGTTTAATATCTTTTATCTCTAATTGAATAGATTTTTTTCCATTCCATTCATTTTCACCTATTTCAAAAACTAAATCTACAGGTTCTCCTGATAATAAATATTCATATTTCTCAACTAAATTAAAACCTATTGCATCATACACTGATTTATTATCTTGTATTGAAAATTTCAGAGTATCATTTTTTTTTCCAATTAATCGAGGCATTCCTTTTAAATTTACTTTTCTTGATAAAAATTTTGGACGCATATTTCTTGGCCCATAAGGTGCCATCGACTTTAAAAATTTTAAAAATCTTGAATTTATTTCATTAATATCTAAAGAATAATCTATTTTAATTCGTGGGGTTAATTGTTCTGGCTTAATTAACTCTAATGCTATTTTTTGAAATGCCTTATAAAATGGCTCAATATTCTTTTTTTCAATTGAAAAACCTGCGGCCATTGGATGTCCACCAAAACCAACTAAAAATTCTGAACATTTACTCAATGCTGAATGAATATCAAACCCTGGAATACTTCTACACGATGCTCGACCAATGCCAGTTTCATCCAAACTAATTATTATTGTTGGTTTATTAAAATTTTCTTTTATTTTTGATGCAACAATACCAACAACTCCATGGTGCCAGCCTTCTTTAAATAAAATAACTGCATGTTCATTATCAATATTTGAATTTGATTGTACTTGAAATAAACAATTTTCAACGGTATTAATTGTTATTTCTTGTCTCCTTTTATTTTCTTTTTCTAAATCATCGGCAATTCTTCTTGCTAAAATAGGATTTGTTGTTGTCATTAATTTTACAGCTCTACCTGCATCACCAAGCCTACCCGCCGCATTAATTTTAGGAGATACCCAAAATACAAGTCGACCAATTGTAATTTCTTTGCCATTTAATCCACCAGAATTTAATAATGCATTAATCCCGATATTTTCTTTTAATTCAATTCTTCGAATACCATCATTTGCAATAATTCTATTTTCATCAATCATAGGTACAATATCTGCTGCAATTCCAAGGGTAACTAAATCAGTATATTTTAAAGCATTTTCATCAGGTATTCCTATTTTCCTACAAATTGCTAAAATTAATTTTAATGCAACTCCAGCACCGCATAATCCTTTAAATGGGTAATTACATTTATTTTGATTGGGATTTATTATTGAAAATGCATCAGGTAATATTTCACTCTGTTTATGGTGGTCAGTAATGATGACATTTAACCCTTTTGAATTAGCATATTCAACTTTATCAACGGCTGTAATTCCACAATCACAGGTAATTAATAATTTAGCTCCAATTTCAACGGCAAAATCAATTCCTTTATTGGATAATCCATAGCCTTCATTCAATCGATTTGGGATATAATAATGAACATCAACACCTAAAGATTTAAAAAATAGAAACATGGTTGAAGTCCCCGTAGTGCCATCTACATCATAATCGCCAAAAAGAAGAATTGTCTTTTTCTCTTCAATTAATTTCTGAATATAAGTTACAGATTTTTCCATCCCTAGCATCAAAAATGGATCATGCAGATTATTCAAATCTGGATAAAAGAAATTTCGTGAATTTTCACGATCTATAATTCCTCTTTGAGCCATAATTGTAGCTATTGATTTAGGTAATTTAAATTCATCAATAACCTGTTGAAGCGAATCTTCTGAAGTTTGTTTTATTTCCCAGTTATAATTCATAATTTAATTTTTTGGAGTCAATCTATAAGCCGAATTCTGTAATCCTAACGGATGATGACTATTCATCTGGATTAAATTTCGCAATTTAATTCATGCAATTTACCCACCCTTTATGCGGACCACACAGGGCTGTTCAATTTTGCTCCGACTGGGGTTTACCTAGCTTAATTAGTTTTCTAATTAACTGGTGGTCTCTTACACCACCATTTCACCTTTTCTACTAATGTAGAAGTTTACTTTCTGTTGCACTTGCCATTCTTACGATCCTCTTGTTAAGAGGCAGTCTGTCCTGCGGAGTTCGGACTTTCCTCCCTTAATAAAATTAAGGGCAGTCATCCGATCGACTCCAAATTTAATCTTCGTTTTCCCAGAATAAAATAATTCCACATGTATGACAAGTAATTATTTTTTCTGATTTTCTAATTTCAATTATTGTTTGTGGAGGCATAATATTATAACAAGAACCACACGCATTTTTATGTACACTTATTATTCCCATTCCTCTTCTACCTCTTTTCATACGGTTATAAAGCGAAAGAAAACGAGCATCTATTTTCTTTTCTAAAACACTTCTCTTTTTTTCAAGAGATTTAAATTCATCCTCTGAATCTTTTAATGCCTCATTAAGCTCAGTTTCACACTCGGTTAATGAGCTGCTTGTTTCTTCTAATATAATTTTATTATTTTTTAACGATGAAGAAAGTGTTTCTTGTAATGATTTCATTTCATCATATTTAGCTTGAGTATTATTTAATAATTCTTTTGAATGATCAATTTCTGTAAGCAATGCATCATATTCTTTATTTGTTGTAACTAAATAAAGTTGTTTTTTATATTTTTTTAATTTAGCATTCGTATCATCCAAAGCATATTGATTTTCTGTCAACTCATGTTCAGTTTCTGTTAGTTTAATCTCATTCGTTTCATTTTCTGAATTTAATTGAACTATCAATTTTTTTTGAGATTCTACCTTTTCAGGTAAATCTCCTTTTAACTCATTAATTTCATTTATTCTATAATCAATATCACCCAATTGAATCAATAAATCTAAATTATTATTCATATACTCCTAGTTTTTTTATACAAAAAATGCACCTCTATGAAGGTGCATTCAATTCTTATTAATTAATTTTTCCCACATTCTGTCTCGAACAGAAATAGCTTCTCAATTTATATTTTAACTTGTTAATTTTCAATTCCAATATACCATTAAATTTAAGGAATATTTTCAACATAGACCAAGACCGCAGACAATTGTTTTAAAGGAAAAAATCAATCATTTTTTCCCCAACTAATTTTGGTTTTTCAAAAGGAAAGAAATGAGAATATCCATATAAAATTTCGGGTGTAATATAATTTGATTTTTTAACTAATTTATTTATTACAGAAATACGAGGTGCATAATTTTTTTCAGCGTGAAGCAATAATATTTCTATATTTAACTCTTTAATTTTACTCCAAATATATTTATCAGCAATCATTCCTGTTCTATAAATTTGAATTTCCCAATCTTTAGGAAATTTAATCTTAACTTTCCCATCATCCGTCGCTTTAACTAACCCATCAATTAAAATTAATAAATCATTATCTGAAATATTATCAAATATTTTTTTATTACGATATTTTCCAAATAATTCTAATTTTGAATTATGAATTATTCTCTGATTTTTACAAGCTTGAATCATCGGATGATGTCTATAACCGAAATCAGTCCATTGAATAAAACTCCACAAAAATATCATCCATTTAGAAAAAATAATCGGATCTAATAAAACTGATTTTTTAACTTTATTTGAATTCTCTAATGCAATTCTTAAAGCAACATTCCCCCCCAATGAATGACCTGAAAAATAATATTTCTCCTCTGGTAGTGAATTAACAAATTGAAGCATATCCTTTTTTAAAGGTGACCAATCTAATAATTTATTTGGATTTCCATATTCTTCCCATAATGGTTTAAATAATGGGCAAATAATGTTGAATCTGCTTCCTAATTCATTAAATAATGGTAAATAACATTTTGGTGGAAATGCATTTGCATGAAAAAATATTAATTCTTCTTTATTTTTGCCATAATTAAACTCTTTATATGGAATACCATTTAATATTTTAGATTTAATTTCCATTATGTTCCTGTAATTAATTCAACGAGTAAAACTGCATCAATTATATTTAAAACAGAATCATTATTTAAATCACCACAAAAATAAAAATTGTTCCCCAAGACAAAATTTATTATTTCAATAATGTCATTAATATTTATATCTCCATCAAAATTTAAATCACCCATTTCACAATTAATATCAATTGTAAATAAATGAGGTCGAGCATATTGTAAAACCGCACGCATCACTTCTATTTGATTAACCGTGAACATATTCATACAATGCTCAGAACTATAATCCATATAATTTTCAACCATATCGGGCAAAATTAACCCACCTTCATCTACACAAGAATTCATTGAAAAATCACAATTATAAAAAGAAAAATTAGCCTGAAAAGGTGTATCATTAATTCCATCATCCATCTCACATCCATTATTTAATATTGCATCTCCCCAAATATGACGAAGACCTAAATAATGTCCCACTTCATGAACAAGCGTTCGACCTAAATCATTATGGTTTAACCCGTCAGCTTCAGCTTGTGGATTTAATGGTCCAATTGCTGTATAATTAATAACAATCCCTTGTAATGAACTATCTTCAACTTGAAAAGAAAAATTACTCCAAATTGGTTGTGCATCTGAACTTGTAAAATTTAAAGCTGTATTTATTTCAATTGGAGGATAAGTAAAACCCATAATTTGTCCAAAATCACCTCCTTCAATATTACACACCCAAATATTTAAAAATCTTTCCGTATCCCAAGGATCAATTCCTCCTTCATTCGATTTTTTAACATTATTTAAAGTAATTTCACCTAATATTAAATCATCATATTCAATAAATTCAAATCCCAAATTCTGAGTAAAAGTACGAGTAATTCCATTTGTTGAATCACCTTCAGAATCAATTTCTGCTAAATAAAACTCAATTTTAGCATCACCTGCAATATCAAAGAAAACTTCTCGTGTATCAATGGCATTTGTATTTTGTCGCCGATAATCTAAATTCAGTTGTTGAATTTGTTCATCAAAAATATAATCCGGTATATTTTGCTCATCATTATTGTAAAGCACATGAAATACAACGGGGATTTTATAAACATCATCATCAGACAATGGATTTATTGATTTTTTCGACTGACTTACTATATTTTTCATTTTTAATTTATAATTATTATCATTTTTCATTTTTTGGTGAATCAATAAATCAAATCCACAATGTGGCAAATTGAAATTATTTTCTGAATAAAAACTATTTCCAAATAAACGGACGACAAAATATAAATTAACTAAGACTATTTTTATCATTGTAATTAACCTTTATATATATTGTAAAATACAACTCTAATTACAAGCATATATTAAATGATTATCAACATAAAATCAAATCAAGGAAATAATGGAATCTGACTTCAAGAAACTATTAAAAAACTACTTTTTAAAAGGATGGATTGTAATAGATATTCTATTATTATACGGATTAATCCAATATTTCTTTTTTAAAGATTCATTTTTACTTACAATAAGAGTAATAAAGGATTTCATCATTGAATAAATCAATTTTATTTGGACTATTAACTATATTATTTTTCTTTATATTTTCGGACATTTGGGTGATTAAAAAACAACATACAATTGAGAGTTTTCCAAATGGAAACCCTAAATTAATTCACATAACTAAAAATATTTTAGGAAATAAAATATTTATTCGATCCATTGAATTTTGGGAAGATGGGAAAAAAAGATATGATAAAAATTATAAAAATGGACGTCCTGAAGGTAAGCAATTATTTTTTTCTCAACTTGGTGAAAAAACAGAACAATGGATAAAAAATGGAAAACGAAATGGTATATATACACAATGGGATTCTGATAATGAAATTATTCTAAAAGAAAAATGGAAGAATGGTAAAAAAATAAAAACTATTATAAATAAAAATAGTCAATAATGGAAATAACTGTATTAGGTGCTGGAGTTATCGGCATATCAACCGCTTACGAATTAGCATGTAGAGGTCATAAAGTTACAGTAATAGAGCAAAATAGTGGTCCAGCACAAGAAACAAGTTTTGGAAATGCTGGATTAATTGCAACAGGACATGCCTTTTCTTGGAACTCCCCAAATTTAATTTCAAATGTTTTAAAACCAAATTCAAATGCAAAATCAGCATTTAAAATAAAGTGGTCACTCTCTCCTGAATTATATAAGTGGGGTATTAAATTTTTATTAAATTGTTCCAAAAAGAAATTTATTGAATTTTCTAATTCTAAAAGAGAATTATGTCAATATTCTCACATATTATTAAAAAAAATAATCGAATAAGAAAATATTAATTGTCATTATAATACAAATGGAATTTATTATTTACATCGAACAAATAAAGGATTAAATAAATCAATAAACAAAATTAAATTATTTGATGGATTATTTGAACGATACAGAATATTAAATAAAAAAGAACTCTCCCATCCATTTATGAATAACAAATTTAAAGGTGGATTAATTTTTCAAGAAGATGGTTCTGGAGACTGTAATTTATTTACTCAATTATTAGAAAAAAAATGTAAAAAGTTAGGAGTAAAATTTTTATATAATTCAAAAGTTGAACATTTTAAACGTATTAATAATAAAATCGATGAAATAACAATAAACCATAAAGTTTATAAATCCAATAATTTTATTATATCCTTTGGGCCATACTCATCTCAATTTCAAAAGCAATTAAATCTTTCAATACCAATCTACCCAGTAAAAGGGTATTCTATAACTCTACCAATTATTGATGAAGTCAATATCCCAGATAAATCTGGGATAGATGAAGATAATTTTCTTGCATTTTCAAAATTTGGAAATAAAATGAGAATTACTTCCAAAGCAGAGTTTTCAGGATTTGATAAAAGTTTAAATTCAAAAGTTATCGAAAAACTAATTGTCCTTACAAAAAATTTATTTGGTGATTCTTTAGACTATCGTAATTGTATTCCATGGACAGGATTAAGACCAATAACTCCAAAAGGAACCCCCTATATTTGTGCTACAAAAATACAAAATTTATATTTGAATTCAGGACATGGTCATTTAGGCTGGTCGATGGCATCAGGTTCGGCAAAAATAATTTCGGATATCATCGAAAAAAAAACTCCCCAAATAAATTCAGACCCATTTAAAATTTAAAAAACTTAACAATTTCTTAATTGTTACTTCATTTAAAATTAATATTGTAATAATAAATTAAATCATAAATAAAAAGGAAATACAATGAAAAATATTTTCATAATTATTGGACTATTAACATGTAGTTATCTGAATGCAAATACAACCTATTATGGAGATTTTCGATTTCGATATGAAATTGAGAATCAAGAAATAGAAAGTAATCCAAGAGATAGACAACGGATTAGAGCCAGATTAGGTGTAAAATATATACTTAACGATATGGAAATTGGTATTCGATTAGCTTCTGGCGCGAATTCATTACAATCACCACATCAAACATTGGGTGATAACAATACTGAGGATAATGCAGAGTTTGGTTTAGATAAAGCATTTTTAAAATATAAATTTGGTTCATCTACTTTAACTCTAGGAAAACATTCATTAAATATGTGGAGGCAAAATGAAGTATTAATGGATGGTGATTATTCACCTGAAGGTATTTCATATAGCTATACCAGATATGGAATAATTTTAAATACTGGGTATTATCTACTGAATGAAAATGGCTGGGATTATGGAATTGGTAGAGATGAAAACTTACTAACGCATCAAATTGTATATAAGAAAAAATTTAATAATTTATCATCAACATTTTCATATTCAAATGCTATTTTAACAAATGAATCAGAATCTATAGATTCAACATTAACACTCGATATAAATAGAGTTACAAATATTTATTCAACTCAATTCAAATTAGAAAACCATACTCTTGGATTTGATTATCATTTGACAGATACAAATTCTAATAATTCAGCATTTATTGCAATGTTTAAAACAAAATTAATGGGACATTCAATTGGGGTTTGGTATTATGATATTGCTGAAAATGGTGTACTATCTCATGAGTTTACACAGGATAATTTCCCTAAAACCAATAATGGATTTTCTGGTTATAGATTTCAAGTCGGATTTAAATTGAAAAATACAATAAGCACCGATATTCGATATTATTTTCAAATAATGGATTCAACTAAAGAAAAAATTAATCGAATACAATTAAATCTAAATGTGAAGTTTTAAATTATATACTTATGTTATTTACTAGTTAATCTAACACTTATATTGCTAAGTAAAATTGAATGTAATTTATTGTAATTCTAAAATGATAATGATTAAAACTACTATATCAGTTACATTTATATTACCGTCTTCATCTACATCTGCATTTATCAGTTGAAATTGGTCAAGTTCCATATTACCGAGAATATATTGGACCATAATTATTGCATCTAATATATTCTGTTCCTCATCACCATTTACATCTCCTAAAATAAGCCAGCTACAATCTTGAGAACCTAAATTTGTTATACATTCAGGTAGATCAAAGCATAATGTATTTCCTGTTAAATATAAACTATTTATTTCTAAATCACATATAAAGTCAGGTATAAATAAAAAACTATTATATTCTAAATTCAAATAAGTCAAGCTGGTCAAATTACCAATACTCTCTGGCAGGGTAGTAAAACTATTATAATTTAAATCCAAACTCGTCAAGCTGGTCAAATTACCAATACTCTCTGGCAGGGTAGTAAAACTATTA
>JACNKR010000018.1 GCA_014381925.1 Fidelibacterota bacterium
TTGTTTTTCTCTGAATATGCTGAAGGTAGTTCAAATAATAAATATTTGGAAATCTATAATGCAGGAGAAGTAAGTGTAGATTTGGGTGGTTATTCTTTATCAAGTTGTTCAAATGGTTGTGACGATGGGGTGAATTGGGATTATCCAAATAATGTTGAATTTACTTCAAATACAATGATTGCACCTGGCGATGTTTATGTTGTCTGCCATGGATCGGCTGATGCAACGATTTCAGCAGAATGTGATCAAGAATTTACTTATTTAAGTAATGGGGATGATGTCTTTGGCTTGACGACAACTTCGGGTGATATAATTGATATAATTGGAACAATCGGTGAAGATATAGGAGATGGCTGGACTGTTGCAGGAGTAAATAATGGTACTAAGGATCACACATTAGTTCGTAGTCCTGCTGTTAATTCAGGTAATTCTGGAGACTGGGAAATGTCTGCAGGAACAAATGCATCCGATTCTGAATGGATAGTCTATGATCAAAATGAGTGGGATTATATTGGTTTTCATATATGTAGTGCATGTGGAAGTGGTGGAGATGCTCCATTATTATTTATCCAATCTCCGTCAGATGGTGAGATACTAAACTCGACTGACTTTGAGATTTCATTTTCAGTATATAATTTTGAAATAGGTACCGATGGATACATAGTTTATAGTATAGATGGAAATGAAAATAATATTAATAATACAGACCCTATACCAGTTACAGGAGCTTTAGAAGGAGAACATGATTTAACTATGGAGCTTGTCGACAATGATGGGAACTCATTAGATCCTGCTGTAGAAGTAGATATTAGTTTTTCAATTTTATTACCTACATTAACAAGTATTGCTGATATTCAAAATAGTATAAGCACTTATGAAGGACAAACTGTAATTGTTCAAGGTGTAGTAACTATTGGTGATGATTTATTATTTCCCGGAAGAACAAAATTTTATATTCAAGACGAATCAGGTCGAGGTGTTCAAGTATATAATTCTGATGAATTAGAAGAGACTTATATTAGAGGTGATTTTATTGAAGTTATGGGTATGGTTGAATTATTTAACGATGATGTTGAAATAACTAATCCAACAATTACGCTAATTGGTACAGGGTATGATTTACCTGAACCATATGAAATTCAAGGAACAGAAGCTGTTTCAATGAATGGAACTTGGGCAATTACAGCAGGTGAATTATCAGATTACTGGCATTATACAAGTGGATCTACGGAATTTACAGCATTAACAATAACATCAAATAACGGCTCAGAAACACAAACAATGTTTTGGAATTCAGCTGTGCCTGCTTCAGAATTAATTCAATTTGAAGAAATGATTGGTGAAGAATTAGCTATTGCAGGTGTAGTATCTTTTTATAATAGTGCAGTTCAGTTAACCTGTGGATATTTTATAGATATACAATCAAATGCTGATCCAAACTTACCCGTTGCTGATGCTGGCGATGATCAGGTCGTATCACCTGGAGATGTTGTTTATTTAGATGCTTCTGCAAGTTTTGACACAGGTACAATTGTAGCTTATGAATGGGTTCAATTAGATGGCCCAGCAGTTAATATAGAAGATGAAGAAAGTCCAACAACTTCATTTATCGCTCCTGATGAAAATAGTATAATTACATTTAGGTTAACAATTTGGGATGATGATATCAATGAGGCAACCGATGAAGTTACAATCATGATTTCCGGTCCATCAACAATTTATGATATTCAATATACAGAAGAACAAGGTGATTATTGTTATGAAAGTGAATCTGCAGGACTTACAGTAACGACTTCAGGTATTGTAACATTTGTTAAATCTGGAAGTAATCCAAATTTCTTTTTACAAGATCCAAACTTTAATGAATGGGCTGGAATATATGTTTATAATACTTCTGTAAATCCTCAAGAAGGTGATGAAATTACATTGACCGCAACTGCAAATGAATATTATAGTTTTACACAATTAATTGATGTTACTTCATCTGTCGTAACTTCTTCTGGAAATAGTATTGCACCAATGAGTTTATCAACTGGAGAAATTGGTACAGAATGTTCTCTTGAAGGAGAAAAACTTGAAAGTATGCTTGTAACTGTTTCTAATGTTACTGTTGAAATGATTGATGAATATAATTGGTATGTAAACGATGGAAGTGGAACAGCAATATTAGATGATTATTATTTTGATGGTGAATTCCCTACAATGGATGTTGGAGATTCATTTGATTGTATCACGGGTGTTGTAACGTATAGTTATAGTGAATTTAAAATAGCTCCTCGGAATATGGATGATTTTGGGTGTTTAAACAATTCTGAATTATTAATACCATCACAGAATTCATTGTCTCAAAATTTTCCAAATCCATTTAACCCAGAGACTATAATTGAATTTAATATTAATAATAGAGAACAAGTTAACATTTCAATTTATGATTTAAAAGGAAATCTAATTTCTAATTTAATTGATAATATATATGCTCCAGGAAATTATTCTGTAATTTGGAATGCTGAAAATAATAACGGAAATGCAGTACCCTCAGGATTATATTTTTATCAATTAAAAACTTCATCAGATATTTTAACGAAAAGTATGTTGCTTGTTCGCTGATATTAACTTATAAAATTAATCAAAACTAAATTAGGTATTTATTTAAATGAAATATATGAGAATATTATTTATTTCTCTTATTCCAATATTTGCGTTTGCTGAACCGGCGAATCATTTATTATTAAGTAGAATTGTAATTACTCCAAGTGAAGCGGAATCAATTTCAATTACAAATCCAACTTCAGAAACTGTAAATTTATCAGATTACTATATATGTGATGATGAAGATTATTATCAAATGCAAACAGATGGTGACTTAGCTCCATCTCATATTATGAGTGGTTTTACAGCTCGCTTCCCTGATTTAAATATTCAACCTAATGACACATTAATAATTGTATTAAATGAAGAGTATAACTCATTTTATAATGATTTAATTCCAGATTTTACATTATTTGATAATAATGACGGAATTTCGACGATGCTTGAAACAGAATCAAATTCATTTGGATTAGCTACTAATAAATTAGATGATGAAACGGAGAGCTTAATTCTGTTTAAATGGGATGGTAACCCAAATAATAACATTGAAGATGTAGATTATTTTATTTGGGGTGGTAATCAAGGTGCCATTGATAAAACAGGTATAAATAATTATTTAGATGATACATCAGCAGAAGAGCAATTGTTTTTCGAAAGTGTACCAAATGATTATTATGCTTTTTCTAGAATAAATGGTTTTGATGAGTTGGATGAAATCGAATTAGATGGAAATGGTATAACGGGTCATGATGAAACGAGTGAAAACTTTAGAGAATCTTGGGAAATTATTTCATTAGTTACGATGGGATGCACTGATTCATCTGCACCAAATTATAACTCCGAAGCAACAGTTGATGATGGTAGTTGTGCAATGACTTTTTATAATGTCATAAATAATTGTGAAACTGATGTCGTAGAATGTAGTGGTCAATATGATTTACAAAATAATTCGGATTGCCCTCTTGTCGGTGAATCTTTAACTTTAATTGGAACGGTAGTTGACTTTTACGATATTACACCCAGTAATGGACCATATTCATTTAAAATTGAAGATGATGAAGGATATCGAATTAGTTTTGTAGTTTGGCCAGAAAGTAGTTCTTTTCAGGATGGATTTGATATTATGCTAACTGAATTGAAGAAAATTACTGAAATTGATAAATTTAAAATTCAAATAACAGGTGTGCTTGATGTCTATTGTCGAGGTGGAATTACGCTAGATATTTCAAATGATTGGCAACTTGTTGTTGAATATGAATCAGATATAACAATTTTAGAAGAAATTCATGGTGATGGCACCTTTTATGAGTCTCCAGGCGTATGTTTTAATAATCATGGTAAATTTATTGAATTAACAGAAAATACAAAAAATAATTGTTTAGAAAATGAAGATTACCAATGGGTATTAACAGATAAGGCAAAAATTATTCCCACACCTTATGTAATAATTCCAACAATTGGTGAAAAATTAGATTATGCTTATGTTTCACCGATGAGTGCGCGAACAATTGTAAGAATTTTTGATTTATCGGGACGGTTTGTTACTACCCTAGTAGACCGATATGATGAACAAGCAATGATTGTTTTAAATGATACAGAATCCTCCTCTTGGGATGGCCGAGATGAAGTAGGACAATTAGTTTCACCCGGTACATATTTAATGCATTTAGAGGCAATGAATTTTGCAACAGGTGAAACCACGACAGATGTGGCACCGATTGTAGTGGGAGTAAAACAATGAAAAAAATATTAATTTATATTTTATTAGCTTTTAGTTTTTCGCAAGTATCTACTGATAATGTATTTTCAGGTACACATACCTCAGCATTGACAGGTGCAATAACATCATCAAAAATAGTTCAAAAATCATTTCAACATAATCCAGCAATTTTAGCAGAACTAAATCAGCAATTTTTCCGAATTGACTATTCAAATTTATATAATGTAAGTTTTTTAGAAAATCAGTTAATTAATGGATTTGTTAATTTACCTGCTATAGGAAATTTAGGATTTCACATAGAGCAATCATCCGTAAAATATTTATCTAAAACAATGAGCACAGAGCAACTATTTGGATTTTCAAAAGGTTACACACTTCAAAAAGATAGAAATTCATCTTTATTACTAGGATTTTCATTTAATTATTTTTTGGTTAGTTTTGGGAAAAGTGCTGGCGTAAATGGAGATGGAACAAATGGTAGTCTAGATAAAAGTACAGGGAGCGAAGTTGGAATTGATTTAGGTGTTTTAGCTACACTAAGAGATAAATATCGTTTTGGTGCTTTTTTGAAAAATTTAAATACACCTCAAATTGGTAATGGTATATCATCGCAATATTTGCCTCAAAGACTTTCTCTCGCAGTTACATATATGCCCATTGATGAACTTTCGACGACTTTTGAATTAGAAAACGAATTAGGTAAAGATCCGCAAGTCCAAGCTGGAATTGAATATAAACTTCATCCATCTCTACTATTAATGGTTGGTATTCAATCAAACCCCAATAGAATGGGATTAGGACTATCCTATGAACAAAATGGAATTGAAATTTCATGGTCAATTTTATCACATCAAATTTTACCGACAACTCAATCATTTTCAATTGGATATTCTTTTTAAATGAGAAAATATTTATTATTATTTCTATTTTTTATATCATCGATATATTCAAATAATAAAATATATTTAAACTCTGCATCAGATTCTGAGTTATCTATTTTACCATTAACTGAGATTCAAATTCATAATTTGATTGAATATCGACAATTAGTTGGTCATATAAAAAATATTTATGAATTAGAATATATTGATGAAATTTCAGTTGAAAATATTCATGAATTAAAACCAATGGTTAGTTTGAAAATAATTAATTTATCTAAATCTAATTTAAATAAAAATTATGATTATAAAGTATCGCAATGGTTATCTTCAGAAGGGAATTCTGAAAGTCTATCTGAATCGTGGTTAGATAGATATTTTCAACCCATGAATGTAAATGACATGTCTTATGATGATTTAATGTCACTTCCTAATGTTTCTCCTTTAGATGCAGTAGCAATATTAAAGCAAAAAGAAAGGGGTGAAATTTATGGTACTTTTCAGCTAAAAAATTCACCTGGGATTTCACGGTGGGGTTATAAAAATTTAAGAGATTTTATTTCATATAAAACAGAAAAAAGTAAACCGCGGTTTCATTTTACATCTTTAGTTAGAACAGTCCCAATTACCTCAAGTCCTGACTCTGAGTCTGCAACCTATATTGCTTCTAACCATAGCTCACCTGAATTATTAAGTAAATTAAGCATGAATTTTAATAATAATATTCAGGCAGGTGTTTTATTTCATCGAAATATGAGTGAAGCAACAAATATTCAAACTCATAAAGTGTCTCTTGGGATAAATAATTATAAACTTGGTTCAATTCGCATTGATAAACTTATACTCGGAAATTTTAATGCATCCTTCGCTCAAGGAGTTGTATTTGAGTCGGGTGATGATTTTAGTCCAAGAAGAAGTGGTTATGGGTTTTCAAAACGAATATCTGGAATTGAACAAGATCTAACGCGTTCAGCTCAATATGTATTAAATGGTTCGGGTATTCAACTTTCGAATAAATATTTTAGAGGAATATTTTTCGCCTCTTTTGAACCTCGAGATGCTATTATTAATAGTGATGGATCTTTTTCAAGTTTAATTGTTATGAAACCAAGATATGAATTTGGATTAACAGGCGATAGTAGTATTGTACATGAATCAATGGTAAATGCTGTCAATGAAATGACTTGGGGTGGGCATACACGAATAACACCTAAAACAGGTATTAATTTAGGATTTTCATACTATGAAAGTTTGTATGACCGAATTATAGATCCTCAACAATTAGGCACAATTATTGGAGGACCAGATCCTAGTTATTCAGGAGATGATTCCTACCTTGCTTATATGACAAATTCGGCAGACCCCGAAGTCGCCGCCATGTATTCGTTCACAGAACTAAATGTTGAAAATAAATTTTGGGATGAAGCAAAATCAATTAGAAGTGCAACTGGATTTGATTTTACAACAGTACTTGGAAAAGCAGTTTTTCAGGCTGAATATGGTGAACTTTTATCTGAGGGTAAAATGTCATCTTTTGGTACAGGTAAAAATCCTTCTGCAATTGTTGCAAGTATTTATTCTGATTTAGATGTTTTTAATTTTTTAGCTCTCTACCGTAATTATGATTTACATTATGATAACCCTTATCAACGATCATTTTCAAATTATAATAGATATAAAACTTCAATTTTAGAAGATACATATTGGTTAAATGACCCCGCTTATGGATATTTATATTCAGGTAATCCTCAACCACAAGCAGAGGAAGGTTTATATCTGTCATCACGATATCAATTTCATCGATTTTTTATTCTTACATTAAATTGGGATAATTGGAATAGAAAAGCAGATAATACAAAATATTATAGAATAGTATCTTCCGTTGAATGGAGACCTAATTTTAATTGCAGAATTAAATTAAGACAAAAATGGCAAGCAAGAGGTAAATTTAATATTTATCATCCAAGTCCATTTGAATCTCGGGAAACAATTATCACTGCAAAATTAAACTTGTCAGACTTTAATCGTTTAGAATTGATGTATATTCGAGGGAATACAACATTTGCTCCTCGCCCACGACTGACTGACAGTGCTATTGGTGGATCGATGACTGTAGGGAATATTGGTACTCCTGAAACTTCTTTAGGGTTTAATTTTACATTTAATTATGCAAATAATTTAACAGTTAAACTTGGAACTATAATTGCTAATGGCTTTATATGGTTTTTTGAAGATACTGATTTTAGAATTATTTCGAGTGATAACCCTAAATTACATAATTGGGTTTCATTAAGAGCAAAACCAAATGCAAATATTACAGCATATTTTAAAATAAGTAAATCTGCTGGGAATATCAATACACAAATAACTTCTGCACAAAATGAACAAGGAATTTGGATTCACAATCCTCAGGTAACAAATAACAGCTATGACTATAAATTACAATTCGACTATGCATTTTAAACTTTTACTCATTTCTTCATTGATTTCTATCGGTGTAGGACAATCTTTTTTTAATAAAACCTTCGGGTATGAATTAACAGAGAATTCACCTCGAGCAATGGGTTTAGGATATACGACATCCCTTTCAAGTGTTGATTCCTATTCTTTAATTGCAAATCCTGCGAATTTAATTAATCCTAATAAATCAATTAGTATATTTGCACAATCTCGTATCATCAGAACGAATGAAAGACGAAGTTTTGTTTTAAAAGATAGCTTTGGTGATTTTTTAACTAATGCTGATTATGTTGCAAATAAAAATTCATCAACAGTTAATTCCTTTGGGATTTCTATAAACAAAAATATTGGGAAAAATATAATTTCAGGTGGAGTCGCTTATGTTCCATTATACTCTTATAGTTCATCATATAGAGAAGAGGTAAGAGGAAGTGTTTCGTGCGAAGATGGTGTGCCGTGTACAAGAGATGCCTTATCTGGTTACCATAATTTTAATTCTGATGGTTTATTAAATGGAACATCTTTAGGATTTTCAGGTAAATTTTTAACATCATTTGCGAATATTAAATTAGGTATCAGTGTTACTAAAACAAATTCTGTAGAAACTTCATATAATGTATTTACAGAAATATTAAACGATGAAGTATCTAACTTATCTGAAATACCTAATACTAATATTATAAATATATTTGATTCAGGTACTTTTTCAAATTTTGGATTTGTAATCGAAAGTAATAGGGGTGCAAAATTTAGTTATTTAAAACGATCACAATTAAAATTAAATTCACAATTAGATTATTTAGGTGGTTTGTATAATCAAGAAAATGGTTTATTAGAATATTTAACTAATATAGAATCACCAGATACAAATTTTATAGAATTAAATTATACAAATGCACCATTTGTTATTCCGCAAAAAACTGTATTTGGATTAAGTTATTCACCAAAAGCATTACAACAGACCGAACTATTTTTCGAAATTGATTTACTTGAATATCTTGATGAAATATTAATTTCAACATCACCCTTATCTGATGATGTTATTACTCCAAATATAAAATTGCCGGTTTCAAAATCATATAAATTTGGAATTGAATACAATATGTTAAATGAAACTACGTTAAGAGCAGGTTTAGCCTATAAAGAATCTCCGATTCCTGGAATAAATTCAGAATCAATAATCACATGTGGATATTCAAAAACAATAAATCAATTAACATACGATTTTGGTTTTTCAATTAATCAAAATGAATATTATTACCCTGATATTTTTCCAGTTGAAAATGATCCTCGACCTAATTATGATAAAGTGAAAGAATCATATATGAATATTTCCCTTGCCATTCAATATAGCTTTTAATGAAAAATAAATTTATAATATTTTTTTTATTTGCTGTTTTATCTAGTAAAAATATTCATTTAATAACAACAAATGATGTTCATGGTGTTATTGCACCACAAAAAGCATACTTTATGAATCCTAATTTTCCACCTGATATTTTAGGATGGGCATCATATTATAAATATGTTAAAAATTTAAGGCTTGAAGCAGAAGAAAATAATGAGGGAGTGATCTTACTTGATGGTGGGAATTTTTTCCAAGGTAATCCTGTAGGTTTAGTTGACGGTGGTAAATCAATTATTGAATGGATGAATTTACTTCAGTATGATGCAATTACTTTAGGTGCAAATGACTTTATCTTTGGAACTCAAAATTTAATAAATTTAACTAATATTGCAGATTTTCCGTTCTTGGGTGCAAATTTAATTATGGAGAATATTTTACCATATAAATTAAAAAATATTGGTGGAATTAATATTGGAATTATTGGAGTAGTGCCTTCAAACGTTTCTGAAATGGTATTAGATAATGATTTTCAAAATGCAAGTGTTGTTAATGAATATTCAATTCTTCAAAAGACAATAAGTTTAGTGAAAGAAAAGGGTGCTAATGTTGTTATTATTTTAGCAAGTAATGGTATTCCATGGGATAGAGAAAAGGTATATGATGATTTTATTAAAAATATTAATGATTTTGATCCTTCAGAAAATAGTTTAAATGCTCTTGAATTAACCTATTATGCAAGTGGTGCAGACATTGTTGTTACGGGCGGAGTATCAAAAGGTTATCCTAAAATTTGGTATGATGTTCATAGTCATGTTTATTTAACTCAAAATTATGGTAATGGAACGGAATTTGGTCATATAATTTTAGAAATTGATGATAAAACTAAATTATTTAAAGGATTAAAAACTGCAATTTCTGGTAGAGTAGGGCAAACATTATTAGCAGATCAATTTACTGCAGATGATGATATTCTTACCTTACTTACTGATTTAGATAGCCGTGCAAATAAATTATTAATGAATGAGAACCATACTTATTCTAATGAAATTAAGTTTAATGGTAGTAAAATATTAAAGGATTCATGGAACATTCCTAATTTAGATTTGGAAGATGAACTTGAAATTGTAACTTGGAATTGTGAGTTTTTCCCAAAAGAAGATGAAATCACAGTTCAATCTTTAGCTGAAGCAGTTTCAGATTTAAATCCTGACCTAATTGCTTTTCAGGAAATACGAAAAAGAGGCTGGTTTGATGATTTAATGAGATTATTACCAGATTATAATTTTGCCATTGCAATGCAATCATCTTTTATGGATAATGCGATTATTTATAAAAAAGATAAAATTAAGTTAATAAACCAATATGAACCATTTGCAGAAAACGATTATAACTTTGCAGGAAGACCCCCGTTACAATGTGACTTACAATATAATTCAAATGGAACAATATTAGATTTCACAATAATAAACCTACATATGAAATGTTGTGATTCAGGATTGATAAGACGAAAAAATGCAAGTAAAATGCTTCATAATTATGTCGATGATTTATATTCAAATAAACAGAAAAATATTATTGTTTTAGGTGATTGGAATGATGATTTAAGAGATAAACCAGGCGAACATTGTTTTCTTCCATTTTTAAATGATAATCGAATGTATTTTGTAAATACACCATTGTTAAATGATGAATCTCAAATTTCATATCCCAAACCTCCATATCGTAGTTTTTTAGATCATATTTTAGTAACTGAAGATTTATTACAGTCTAATTCGAATTATCGAATAATGACAATCCCAATTGATGATTATATGGGTGGCTATGATGTCTATGAAGAATTTATTTCTGACCATAAACCTGTAATGGTAGGAATTCCATTAAAATGAAAATATTCCGCCTAATAATATTTATTTATTTACTATCATTTCCAATAATACTAATTGGGCAAACATGTCCACCACAAGATACACTTTCTATAAACCCAGTACAAAATAGATGGAATATCCCTCAGCAAGGATCTTGGTCTAATCTTGAAGTAATGACTTGGAATCTGAAAGAATTTCCATACTCAAATACAGAAACCATACACAATGTTCAAGAAATTATTTCTGATTTAAAGCCAGATATAATTGCTTTCCAGGAGATAAATGATTTAAATGCATTTTCTACTTTAGAAGGGTTATTACCAGCTTTTGGATTTATCTCTACAGATTATTGGGGAGAATTTGGTTTAAATCTTGCATTCGCATATCGTAAAGACTGTTTAACCCTTGATTATTCAACTACATTATTTAGTTCTGAAGGTTATAATTTTGCAAGTCGTTATCCCTTTTTGGCATCATTTTCATGGCAATGTGGTCAAGATTATTTAAGTTTTAAAATAATAAATTTACATTTTAAAGCCTATACGGATAATGAAAGTTTTCAAAGACGGTACGAAGCATCACAGATTATGAGTGATTATTTAGATGCACAAGTCGCTTCTGGAAATACTCGAATAATAGTATTAGGCGATTTTAATGATGAAATCGATGACCCACAAAATGATAATTCATTATGGCCATTAGTTGCAAACTCAAGTTTAAATTTTGTTACATCGTCAATCGATGGGAATAATTATAACAATAGTTATATGCTCGGAGGCGGTTATTTTATTGATCATATATTAATTACTGAAGGATTTAATTCTTACTTACAAAATGATTATGTTTCAACTTTAAGAATTGATGATTATACAGGTTTTAATACGTATACTTCAGAAGTTTCAGATCATAGACCTGTAATTTGGAAAATTCAAATTGAATCTCAAGAATTTGTAAATGGCTTAGTCATTAATGAAATAATGAATAATCCAAATGCGGTAAGTGATGATATGGGTGAATGGATTGAAATTGTGAATACTGGCGATGAACCAATTCAATTAAATGATTATATTTTAAAAGATAATGACACTGATTTTCATATAATATCCTCACCAAATGATTTAATCATAAATCCTGGTGAATATTACTTACTTGGAAAAGAATTAAATAATCAAATAAATGGCGGAATAAATATTCAATATCAATATACTGATTTTTATTTGAGCAATAGTTTTGATGAAATTATTTTGCAACATCCAACTGGAATTATTGCAGATGAAGTGTGGTATGACAATGGCTCAACATTTCCAGACCCTGTTGGAAAAAGTATGTCACTGACGGACTACCTTATAGATAATTCAATTGGTTCAAATTGGATAGAATCTGACTCACAAATGCCTAACGGTGATTTTGCTACACCAGGTGAAGATAATAGTAGTTGTACAGAAATTAATTGGTACGCTGATTTTGACAATGATGGATTAGGTGATCCCAATAATATGTTAATTAATTGCGAGCAACCCAATTACTATGTTTCAAATAATTTAGATGTAGAACCGAATTGCTATACAAATAATACAGATGTTTGTGGTATTTGCGATGGTGGTGGTGCGAATGGAGATGTGAATAATGACGGATTAATTAATATTGTTGATGTGGTACAGGTAGTTAATCATATATTAGGACAAGGAATTTTAAACGATTTAGCAATATGTAAAGGTGATATTAATCAAGATAATGCGATTAATATTGTTGATGTAGTCTTAATTGTAAATTTAATTTTATCAACACCATGAAAAAAATAACAGTTATATTAATAATATTTTTAAGTTTTATATATTCTCAAGAAAATTTTCCACCTGTAAATTTAATTTCAATGCCTACAGCGGGAACCGTTGAAAAGGGTGCATGGAATTTAGATATTCATTTACAGAAAAATGGGGGAGTATTATCTACTTTATTAATTGGTATGACTCCTAATTTTAGTTTAGGCTTATCCTATGGTGTTCAAAATTTAATCGGCGATTCAATTCCTGGATTAAATAGAACGGTACCTGAGGTTCAGGTAAAATATAGAATTCTTGAAGAAACTGAATTATATCCTGCATTTGTTATTGGTTTAACAACTCAAGGTTATGGTGGATTTGACTCTACTAATTCTTCACTTAATGATGAACTGATAAATAAAAATAGATATGAATTTAAAGCACATGGTTTTTATGGTGTGCTTAGTAAAAATTGGAATTTATTTGGAAATATGGGAATACATATTGGTGGATCAATAAACACGTGGGAAGGCAGGGAAGATGAAAAAATACCTAATATTTTATTTGGTTTAGATAAAGATATTAATAATAGTTTCACTTTTTTAGCCGAATATAATTTCGCAATTAATGATAAAAACAATAATTCATTTGATAATAATGATAAATGGCCAGGGTTTTTAAATGCAGGACTTAGATGGTCAATTAGTGAATCGCTTCAAGCTGAATTATGTGTAAATCAAATTAGACGAACTCAAAAATTTAATGAAATGAATAGAGAGTTTAAAATTTTATATCAACAATCATTTTAGGAGCTTAAATGAAATTTATAAATATTTTTTTAATAACGTTATTTTTATTATTTGCTGAGAATAGTAATGATATTTATAGTGAAATTGATGAACATACTGATAATTTTAGATATGTAAAATCATCTGAACTGGCAGAAAGTTGGTTAAAGGATAATCCAAATGATGTGGAAGCATTATGGAGATCTGCGAGAGCACATTTTGATATTGCAGATGGTTCTGAAGATCCAACTGTTCATAAAGAACATTTTTACCCTGGCTTAGAGTCAGCAAAAAAAGCCTTGAAACTAGATCCAGAATCTCCGAGAGCAAATCATTGGTATGCGGTATTAATTGGCAAAATAGGAATTTTAGAAGGTACCGAACAAAAAATTATCAATTCGTATGAAGTAAAAGAATATGCAGAAAAAGCAATCCGTTTAGATTCTAATTATGATGGAACTTATCATTTAATGGGCAGGTGGCATTTCAATATTGCGGATTTATCTTGGTTTGAACGAACTATTGCAGGTTGGGTTTATGCGACACCTCCAAATGGTAGTTTTGAAGAAGCGGTCGAGTTCTTTAAAAAAGCAATTGTATCAAAACCTGATGAAATTCGGCATTTTGTTTGGCTCGGAAAATCGTATCTCAAATTAGATAATGAAAGTGAAGCCAATAAAGCGTTTTCTGATGCACTTAAATTTACACCAAATGATGATAGCGATAAAATTTTATTAAAACAAGCCAAAGAATTATTAGCTGACTAATAATATTGTTTATAGAAATTTAATATTTAGGTGATAAGAAAATATGTTTTCGTTTGAAATTACTGACTAATTTTATTAAACATGTACATTAAAGAGATTATTTCCGTTAATACACTATTAATAATTTATATATATATATTCCCGATAAACACAATAGCGTTTATCGGGAAGTTACAGGCAAGCGTAGAACGACCGTGCTAAAAAAATTGAACTGAAACAAAAATGACTGAAAAGCTAAAAAATATAACTTCTGAATTGATTGAGAAATATATCGACATTTTAGAACAAAACGGAGAACCAAACGAAGCGTATAAATATTTAGCGATAAATACATTTCAGCAAAATTGGAATTTAGAAGCGGGAGACTTTCATCAAATGTTGCGGACTTCTTTCAGCAAAGTAGCAAACTTGCTTTACCAAAATTCTTGGGGATTTATTGAAAAATCAGCTCAACATTTCCCCAATGAAGTACGAGAAATGTTTCGCAACTTGTACGATGAATCTGTAGATATTTCACAGAGAATTAAAACTTTTCAGACCGAATCAGAAAATATACTTCCAAAAGTCAGACAATCATTAAACCGAAACAACATTAACGCTCAACAAGACGAAAGGACAATCTCGGTTTATTTGGCTTTTCGCTTTCCTGAAAAATATATGTTGTACAAAGCGGATTACTATAAAAACTTCTGCAAAGAACTCAACATACAACCGAAAAAATCAGGAGAGTGTTTTTTGCATTTGCAGGAATTAGCCAATCAAATTATTCTGGAAGATTTGCTAGATGAAAATTTCATCAATACATATCGCAAGTTTTATCAAAAACCAGATTGGGACGATAAGTGTTTAATGATTCAGAATATTTTGTATGTCGTTTTTAGAGATTTTAAAGAAATGGATTTAGTCAATCTATTGAAGGATTTTAATCGAAAAGATTTGGAGGAATACTATGAGTTTTTAGATAAAATCATAGAAAAGTTTGACCTACAACAAAATGACCAAAGATTAGTTTTCAATTTTCGAGACAAAAATTTTATTGTGTTCACGATAGGTCAAAGATATATTTGGCGTGTCAGAAATTCAAAAAGTAGTGAATTGACCTTTGGTGCTATTTCTACTGATGTGTTCACTGAAAATCATTCTAATTTTGACGGAAATCCAACTGCCTATTGGAATGGTACAAATACTATTTCAGAAATAATCAATCATCAAATTAAGGTTTTTGACGCAATCGAAAAAGAACTCAATCGCACTCAAATTTCAGGATATTCCAAACACAACAAAAAAGATTTGGAACAAATGGCTTTTGATGTAGATATCAGAAAAGAATTTTTAAGTCAATTGGATTATCAAACAACAACCGAAAAGCTAATGGAAATTATAAAATCTGATAAAAAAACTCCGCTCAATCAAATTTTGTTTGGTGCTCCAGGAACAGGAAAAACATACAACACGAAAAGAATTGCTGTTGAAATTATCAACGGAGAAAAAGCAAGAACCCGTGAAGAAATAAATGTGGAATATGAAAGTTTGGTCAATGCTAAACAAATAGTATTCATTACGTTTCATCAGAGTTTGAGCTACGAGGATTTTATTGAGGGAATTAAACCTATTATGGACGAAAACGAGGACGGAGCAAAAAATATTGCTTATGAAGTTAGAGAAGGTATTTTTAAAGAATTATGCAATAATGCAAACACAAGTACTTTAAAAAAGACGTCTGATAATTTTGATGAAGTTTGGGATAGATTAATTGAAGAAGTGAAAAACAAAATTGCTGATAATGAATTGTTGAAAATAGGTTCTTGGGAATACGGTTTATCATCTAAAGATTCTCTTAAATATTCATCCGTTAATTCTCCATCTCAATATACGTTCACTATTACAAAGCAAAATATTCTTGATACCTATCAAAATAAGCAAGCAAGACCTTCTGGTGCTTTCCAGAAAGATATGAGAGATATTGTTGAATATATGAAAACTCATTTTAATTTAAAAAAGCATAAAGAAGATAAAGAAACTTTACAATCTATTGTTCCGTACGTCTTCATCATTGACGAAATCAACCGAGGAAATGTTTCCGCAATTTTCGGAGAACTCATTACACTTTTGGAAGAAGACAAACGAAAAGGAAATAAAGAAGAAACAGAAGTCACACTTCCATATTCTAAAGATAAATTCTCCGTTCCTAACAATGTTTACATTATCGGAACAATGAACACAGCCGCCCGAAGCGTAGAAGCATTGGACACAGCTTTGAGAAGACGTTTTTCGTTTACGGA